>SSEV01000006.1 GCA_008015095.1 Lysobacteraceae bacterium
GGACAATAGCGCGGGCCGACGCCTTCGATCTGGCCGCTGTACAAGGGCGAACGATGCAATGCGTTGCGTATGATCTCGTGGGTGCGCTCGGTGGTGTGCGTGATCCAGCACGAGACCTGACGCGGATGATCGGCGGCGGCGCCAATGAACGAGAACACCGGGCGCGGATCGTCGCCGGGTTGTTCCTCCATCGCATCGTAGTCCAGGCTGCGGCCGTCGATACGCGGCGGCGTGCCGGTCTTCAAACGGTCGATCGCGAACGCGCGCTCGCGCATACGCGCCGCGAGCGTGGCCGCCGGTGGGTCGCCCATGCGTCCGGCTGCGTATTGGGTCTCGCCGATGTGAATCTTGCCGGCAAGGAAAGTGCCGGCAGTCAGAATCACCGACGGCGCGCGAAAGCGAAGGCCGGTATTGGTGATCGCACCACGTACGGCATCGCCGTCGCCCGTGTTCTCAAGAATCAGATCATCGACAGCGGATTGGAACACGTTGAGGTTCGATTGCGTTTCCACCGCACGACGGATGAAGCCGCGATACAGCGAACGATCTGCTTGGCAACGCGTCGCGCGCACCGCCGGGCCTTTGGATGCGTTCAATCGGCGCCATTGAATGCCAGCCGCATCGGCAGCGCGCGCCATGATCCCGCCCAGCGCATCGGTCTCCTTCACGAGATGGCCTTTGCCGATACCGCCGCTAGCCGGGTTACAGCTCATCGCGCCCACGGTCTCGACGTGGTGCGTGAGCAGCAGGGTCCGCGCACCGGCCCGCGCGGACGCGAGCGCGGCTTCGGTTCCGGCGTGGCCACCGCCGATCACGATGACATCGAACGTGTAGAAATCACTCATCGCTTGCTCGAATCTCGCATGGCGGCCTCATGTCCAACCAGGAAGTCTATCGCTGTCGTCCATGATGGGCATTGGGTACGGCGTCACGGCTTCCGATCTCCGGTCTGCGACCGCAATCACATCCCTCGCGATCGCGATAAGCCTGTTATCGACACCCTGTGCCCTCGAACGTCGCGCCTTGTCACATGGTGTCGCTTCATGCCGCATCGCGACCGGATCACAAACGGCACTGATCACCGCAGCGACACAAGACAGATTCGTCCAAGCCCGAAAACCGTAACGCCATCAGCATATTCGTCCGACGGTTTCGACAGACTTCTCATCGCTGGCTGCGCATCTTTTGGCCTTAAAGCGTGACGGGCAGCGGGATTTTAGCCAAAAGAGACATCGTTGGGTGCGTGCGATACGGAGTTGGCACGCATCCTGCTTATCCCTAGTGGCACTCAGTGCGGCAGGCGCGAAAGCGCTGGCCGGGGTGGAACAGGGCTGGCCATGTGCGCACTGAGGGAGCCAGGGGTCGAATGTTGGGGGACATTCGACCCCTTTTTTTGTCCGCGTTTTGGCCTAGGCGAAAAAAAACCGGCTTTCGCCGGTCTTTTAAGGTGCCGACGCTCGACGGGGAGCGGAACAGGGGGGATCCGGATTTCCCCGCCGAGGTCGGCGATTCATTACCGATTACGTCGAAATACGACACAAGCGGTCAGGCTCGGTTAGCTTGCGACCATTCTGGTCCGTTGGCAAGCGGTTTCAAGGTGTCGGTTCGCGACGGATTTCTCGTTCTTGACGTTCCATTGGGCGCCCGGCTGCTGGTGGCGTCCTGAATGGTTCAATCCTGGGACGGAATTCGATTGACGGTTGTGGCGTAGCCACTGGCTGACGCGGCCCTTCGATCCGCGGCCTCTGCAAGGGAGCCGGGCCAGGAGGCGCTTCCCATTGCTGCCGCCCCATATCAATCCCGGGTTGTGGAGTCTTGATCCGCGGACGCACTCTCCCAAGGTGACGCCAGGGGCCTCCATCCGGATCGCCGTCTCCGATTCTCGGACCCGTACCGGGCCCAGGCGGCCTCGGCGAGATGACGCCTGGTGGCGGCAAGCCTGGCGGATAAGGCCTATGGTGGCGATGCCCATCGTGCCGATAACCGAAATAGGGGTAACCGTAATACGGATAGGGATTGCCAAAGTACGGAAAGCCATATCGGGAATACGGCAAGCCAAAACCGAAGCGATATCCGAAACTTCCGTACCAACCTCCGGGATAACCGTAACCCAGTGAGCCATCGGGCGCGCCGTATACGAAGTGGTAGTCCACCGAAGGCTCGGCATAGTAGTAATCGCCGTTGCCAGGTTCGTTTCGATAGCTGTAACTGGTCGCACAGGCGCTCAGGCCAAGCGCCGCAACCGCGGCCAGGACGATGGCTGGACCGATCCGTAACATGAAACCCCCTGCGCATTCGCGTCCTGCCAGGAGCCGAGGCAGGTCTGGACAGCATCCTGCCGTTGCGTTGAACCCGTCCTTAATTCCAACCTTAACGCGTCACTGAGAACTCACGCCCCGAACGTCGGGGTCCGCGTCCATGGGGCCAACATCGTCGCGCTCAACGCCCTGCGAAACGCTCCCATTCAGTGCCGTTCTTCGGGACAGTGGGCTGATTCCGACGAGTGCGGGTGTCTTTTCGGCCATGGGCGGCAAGCAGGCGCCTGTTAGCATGATTCGATGGACCCGGCGTCTCCAATGCAGCCTGACTTCGACGACGTGCTTGCCGCCGCGGCGCGGATCGCGCCTTACGCGTATCGCACGCCTGTGGTGCGGTCACGGTCTCTGGACGATCTTGCCGGTTGCGAGTTGTTCTTCAAATGCGAAAACCTGCAACGGGCCGGGGCATTCAAATTCCGCGGCGCCTGCAATGCAGTGCTCGCGCTCGACGCCGAGTCGGCCGCGCGCGGCGTCCTGACGCAAAGCTCCGGAAATCACGGCGCGGCGCTGGCGCTGGCCAGCCGGCTGCGCGGCATCGCGGCGACAGTCGTCGTGCCCGAAGGAGCGCCTGCGGTGAAAGTGGCGGCGATGTCCGACTTCGGCGCCGATATCGTTCGCTGCGCACCGACCATGGCCGCCCGCAATGCGGCGATCACCGCGCTGCTGCGCGAAACGACGATGACGCTGATCCACCCCTTCGACGATGCGTTGGTCATCGCCGGCCAGGGGACGACGGCGCTGGAACTGTTGCAGGACGTTCCGACGCTGGATGCGGTCTGCGCGCCGATCGGCGGCGGCGGACTACTGTCCGGCTGTGCGCTGACGGTGCGCAGCTTGCGCCCGCAAGCGGAGATCTGGGGAGCCGAACCTGCCGGGGCGGCCGATGCCCACGCCTCCCTGCAGGCCGGCGTCTGCATCACCGACTACGTGCCCGAGACGATCTGCGATGGGCTGCGAGCGACGACCACACCGCGCACTCTGACGATGGTGCAGCGCTATGCGAGCGGCATCCTGTTGGTCGACGATGAAGCGACTATCGCTGCGATGCGCCTGCTTTGGGAGCGACTGAAACTCGTGGTCGAACCCTCCGGCGCGATCTCCTTCGCCTCGGTGCTGCGTCATCGCGACCGCTTCGCTGGCCGGCGCGTCGGGATCGTGCTCTCGGGCGGCAACGTCGACCTCGATCGCCTGCCGTGGGCGCAAAGATGACCCTACCGCGACGTCGCATACGCAAACGCCGTGGTCCGATGGGCTGGCTTTGGCGTCTGCTGCTGCTGCTGTCGATTTGGCTTGCGGGCGTTTCCCTGTACATCGTGATGGTCGGTGAGCGCGACGATGCCTCGCAGGCCGACGCGATCGTGGTGCTCGGCGCCGCCGCTTACGACGCCCGGCCCTCGCCTGTGTTTCAGGAGCGCATCCGCCACGGCATCGCACTGTATCGGCGCGGACTCGCCCCGGTGCTGATCTTCACCGGAGGTTTCGGCGGACAGGGCGCGCGGTTCTCCGAGTCGCAGGTGGCGCGACGTTACGCGCAGCGCCAAGGCGTGCCCGAGCGGGCGATCCTGATCGAAACCATCTCGCGCAACACCCGGGAGAACCTGCGCCAGGCCGCCGCGCTGATGCGGCTGCGGGACTTGCGCCGCGCGATCGTGGTCAGCGATCCCCTGCACATGGCTCGGGCCTTGCGGATCTGCCGGGAGATCGGCATCGAATGCGCCGGTTCGCCCACGCCGACCAGCCGTTATCGCAGCTTCTCCACGCGCTGGCGGTTTCTGGCCTCCGAGGTGTATTTTTTCCATCGCGATCTGTTTTCGCGGTCGCGCTGACCCCAATGTCTCAAGACAATCCTTCGCGACAAGGAGATCCGGCCATGATTATCGACGGCACCCGCGCGCACGACCGCGCCACCACGCTCGTGCTGGATTACTACGCAGCGTTCAACCGCGGCGACTGGAGCGCGATGCTCTCTCTGCTCGACGAGGATGTGATCCACGACCTCAACCAAGGCGCGCGCGAACATGGCGTCGGGACGTTCGCGGCGTTCCTGCGGCGGATGGCCGCGAGTTATCGCGAGCAATTGCGCGATATCGTGGTGATGGCCTCGCCCGACGGCGCGCGCGCCGCGGCCGAGTATGTCGTGCACGGCGAATACATCGCCGACGACGCGGGCTTGCCCCCGGCACGCGGCCAGCGTTACGTGCTGCCGGGCGGCGCGTTCTTCGATATCCGCAATAATCGAATCGCGCGGGTTACGAACTACTACAACTTGCAGGACTGGATCGCACAGGTCGGCTGAAGCGTTACCCGGCGCTCATGCGCCACGCGCGTCCTGACGCAACGCGAAGAAAGTCCAGATCCCGCCGACGAAATCGGCCACGCCGAACAGGATCAGCGGGGGATCAACCAAGTCCAACGCTGCGAACGTGGCGAATGCGACGAGCACCAGTACGCGGGTGAAGACCGACGCGCGAAAGAACGCCCTTGCTTCGCTGACCGCGGCGAACCAGTAATAGACCCCGATGTTGAACACCAGCAGGCCGACGACCCGGATCCAGACCTCGGAGGTCGTCGGCAAGCCGAACATGGCGAGCACGACGTTCGGTATCAGCACCAGGATGACGCCCAGCGCCAGCATGTAAACGGCGAAGGCTTTGATCGTAAACGCGGCTTTCGACATCGCACTCGACATGTCCTTCTCCTTGGCTCGCGCCTAACCGGCCTCGATTGTGCCGGTTGCAGGAGGCGATGTCGATGCCGCCCGATGGCGCTGGCGCGCCCTCGCTGCTGCTGTGTGTCAGGCGATGGTCATCGCCAGATGATCGCCTGACGTCGTGATCGTGACCGGTTTGTTGGCAGGGATGGTGTCGTCGTTGCCTTGTGCGCAGTAGTAGTGGGTCGCGTTGTAATTGATCGACGCGATCGTGGCGCTGATCTTGGCGCTGCTCGTCCCATTTTTGATCAACAGCGAAGAGCTGCTGGCGAAAGCCAGGGTAATATCTTTGCCGCTGTTGTTCGCGACGACGGTCTGGGTCGGTTTGACCGTATGGCTGGCGGCGGTATCGGTATAGGTGCTGGCAGCCATAGCAAATACCCCGTTGCATCGGGCCGGCAGAGGATGTCCTGATCGTTCGCCTCGAACGACCTCGGAATATCTGCGGCTTCACCACATCCCGACCTCGCTGAAACGCCGTTCGAGTCGCGGCTTGGCATCGGTTATCGTGCACAATCCCGCTCATTGGATTTAAGGCAACACAGAACAAGTCCCTCCTGGACGTGTTCAGTGGCCGCAAGTCCGACATACATTCGGACTTGCTCTCGCCGAGTCAATCACTTGCGTGATTGACTCGCGGGCGGCGCATCCCTGTGCCGCGGCAACGCTGATTTTTGCGGCATTGCCTTAAGAGCCCCACGGCGCAATGTGATCCAAGGATGCGGGTCAAACGCCATCCGCAGTATTCCTGTCGAAGCAGAACATCGTTGGCAGCGCTTCGGCGATTACCAAAGCTTGAACCAGACTTTACGGCGCTTGAAACGCATCAGCGGCACCGACTCGGGCTGCGTCAGATCCGGATCGACCTCGCCTTCCAGGCGATAGCCGAAAAACGTCTCCAGCGCCGCTTCGCCGAGATCAAGCGGGTGGAAGGGAAACGGGTAGGCATCATTCTCGCCGGTGGGTTCGAATGCGGAATGCTGCCCCGCCCAGTATGGCCGTTCGAACGGCAGGCGCCGCCCGATGTCTTCGAGAATGCCGCCATCGGGAGAAAGGCTCAGGCTTCGTTCCAGGCGTCCCGCGCGCCAGATCGCGAATGCGAACCAGTCGACCACGCTGTGCATCGCATGCAGATACACCGTGCGCGCACCGGCTGCCTGGAGAAATCGCGGCGATAAACGCGAGGGGCGATCGATCCCGAACTCCCTGGCGGCGATCACCGCAACGCCGGGAAAACAACCGACTCGCAATTCGTCGTTGGCGGGACAGGTATCGCACAGATCGCCATCGTCCAAGGGGACGATGCGATCCTTGGGAAACAACTCGACAGCCAGACGCGCGGTGGACTCACGATCGAGAACGGGATTCGCCGCGAACAGTTCGCGAGGATCGGCGTCGGCGTCGGCATAGACCAGCATCCAGGTTTTCGCGCCCACAAACGCCTCCTCGTCTGTTTTCGGCCGGTCTAAACGTATCGCTTTCGCGCCGCGCCCGCCAGGATACGGGCGAAGCCCATGCGTACTGCGTGCCGCAACAAGCATTCGCCCGAATCATTCATCCGGAATTTCGGCTTCGACCAACAGCGCCAGCAACGCCAGCGACTCCTGCCAGCCCAGATAACAGGCTTCGACCGGAATCGCTTCAGGAATGCCGCTCTGTTCGATCCGCAATTCGGTTCCGACGCTGACGCGTTCGAAACGGACGCTGGTGCGCATTTCTCCCGGAAGACCGGGATCGTCGAATCTGTCGGTGTACAACAGCGACCGATCCGGAACGACCTCAAGATACTCGCCACCAAACGCATGGCTGCGTCCGGTCGAGAAATTGGCGAAGGACATCTTATAACTGCCTCCGACCCGTGCATCGATGTGATCCACTTTCGCAGTAAACCCATGCGGAGGCAGCCACTTGAGCATCGCGGCCGGGTCGATGAATGCACGGTACACGCGCTCGGGCGGCGCCCGGAGCACGCGATGGCACTTGACCGTCCCGGTAGACATAGGCGGCTGACCTCCCTCGGAACCACATGGACGACAACGCGATGTTAGCGGATATTTCTGGTTCCAGTGTCGGCGCATGCGGGATCTCGTGGCGGCAGGAGCACGCGCATCGCCCGGCCGCGGGCAGGATTCGGAAGCGGTATGCTCGCTTCCTGACGGCCGACACCGGCCGGTTTCGATCCGCTTCGGCGCGCGCCAAGCGGAGCACATCATGCAGGAGCGCACCGTGACCCCCGATATCCGAACAAAATTTCATGCAGGCATCATCGTGCTCGCTCTGTGCCTAGCGCTGTGCGGATGCGCACACCCCATCGCCAGTTCCGAGGACAGTCGCGAGAACGCGATTCCTTTCATGCTCACCGCGCACAACAACATCGTAGTCAAGTCGATCCTGAACGATCGGGACGAGCTCGATCTGATGCTGCACACCGCCACCGCGGAATTGACTTTGACCGAAGAGGCGGTGCGCGCATCGACAAGTCTGCGCTTCACGGATTCGACGCAGGTCGAGGCCTGGGGCGGACGAGCGGAATCTCGATATAGCGACGGCAATCGACTGCGTATCGGGGGATTCCTTCGCGATGAGCTGCGGGTCTGGGAAAACCGCAATTCGGGTCCAGGCACCGACGGCAAGTTCGGTTTGGATTTTTTCGATGGGCGCATCGTCGAGATCGACTTCGATCGCGGGTTGATCCTGATCCACGCGCGCTTGCCGCAATCTTCAACTGATTATCACAAGCTCGCTTTGCAGGCGGAGGGCGGCGAACTGTTCGTCGAAGCGGATTGCGTTATTGCGGGAACGCCCCACCGCAATCGCTTTCTCGTCCATTCCGGCTATGCCGGCGGATTATTGCTCGACGATGCTTTCGTCGCGAACACCGGCCTCGATCGGAAGGTCGTGATCACCGAACAAAGCGCCTTGCAGGATTCCTACGGCAATAGTATCCAGGTCAGGAAAGGACTGATGCCGATATTGGTGCTTGGCGAGAGCAGACTTCAGAATGTTCCCGTCGGTTTTTTCTCCGGGGCGGTCGGCGCGCAGAAGATCAGCGTGATCGGCGGCGATATCCTCAAACGCTTCAATCTTATTTTCGACCTCAAGGATAAAAGCCTCTATTTGCGCGAACGTAACGCCGCATCCGGCTAGAGCGCGCCGAGAAACGCGACGAGGTCGGCTTTCTCTTGCGGGCTGAGGAACAACGGCTTCAACAGCACGGTTTCGTGATGGCCTGCTTCTGCCGCGCCTTTGAATTCCGAATAGTAGTCGACGACTTCCGCGAGCGTAGCGAACCGCCCGTCGTGCATGTAAGGCGCGGTGTGCCCGATCCCAGTTAGACTCGGCGTCCGGAAGCTGTTAAGAAAGGTGTAATCGGGGCGTACGTAACCGGTGTGGCGCACACGGTCTGGCGCGTCATTATGACGGCTGAGCAGATTGAAGTCGCTATCACGGAGCGTGATCAATCCCGCGTAACGATCGTCTTCGTCGTCGGCGGAACGACGGCGCAAACGGATATTATGGAATTCGCCGTCGCTGAGCGTACTGCCGTGATGACACATGGTACAACCCGCTTTCCCCGAAAATAAACGGAATCCGCGCAATTCCCGCGCATCCATCTGCGGCTGCGCAGCGGCGTCATCGCGCATCCGCTCGACCATCTCGAAAAACCTGGATCGCGGTGGTTTGATGCCGGCGACGAATGCCGAGATCCCCTTGCAAGCATCGATGAACGCGGTATCGATGGCGTCGCGTTCGACGATGCTCAGGCCATCCCACCACGATCGGCATTCAGTCGCATTGCCGCAGTCGGAAGGCGCCGTGCGCACGTGCGCGGGCATCGTGCCGAAGGCGACTTCGTAGCGGTCGCGCAAAACCGAATCATCGACGATGCGACGCAGGAATGAGGCGCGAAAGATCGAGAATTCGCGCTCATTCTCGACGACCCGGGCGACCTGAGCCCACAGCGAATCCGCTCTCCCGGTCCAGCCCATCCAGAGTGCGCCGCGCAGATTCCACAACGGCGGCGTATTGCGGGTGCCGCCGATCGCCACATCGCGCGCATCGGTCCAATGGCGCGCGGGATCGTGGCATGTCACGCACGCAGTTTCTCGGTTGCGCGACAGCACGTGAGAAAAGAATGCTTCGCGCCCGAACGCGATCGCATCCGGGTCGTCGACATGGCGGTTGGAGCCTGAAACGTCGACCGGGACATCCCGCAGCATCGTACGTATCTGCGCCAAGTCCTCTGCGGTCAGTGTCGTATCGGTCGCCTCGCCCATCGCCGGACTGGCCGTCACGATCCAAGGCAGCGCCAACAGGATCGCCCATCCAAATTGCATGACGGTTTTCATGCTGCTCCATCCACAGATGTCAGAGTTCGAACGCAACCTGAGCGCGCTGAATGACCATGCCATTTTCGCTCCCGATGTCGAAATAAAGCTCCCAATGTCCGGGCATATGGAACCGCAGGCCATCGACGCACCAATGGCGGTCATTTCCGGCGCAGCGTTCGACCTTGGGAACGTAAGACAACCCATGTTCGTGCTCTGGCATCGCGCCGCTCACGGCAACCGTGATTTCACCGCAACCGTCATCGCACACGATCGCGAATTCGATCTGGTTGAAGATCCCGCGCCGCAACTCCCGGCCTTCGACGATCACGATGCGGTAACGACCGTCGTTGGATCGGATCTCCTGCGGCAGTTCGGCGGCGAAGCCCGCGCTCGTCATGCCGAGCGCGGACACGCATAGCGCCGCTCGCCATCGGCTCGAATGCGTTTTATTTGAGTTCGATTTCATCGCTCTTGTCGCTGATTCCGAACATCGAGATGAATTTTCCGTTGAGGTCGAAGACCTGGCCGCGATGGTTGCCGAAATCCATCACGAACAGGCGCCCGTGGCGATCGATCGAGAGCCCTTTGGGCTTGTAGAACTCGCCCGGACCGATGCCCCATCCCCCCCAGCGATTGAGGAACTGGCCATCGGCGCTGAACTTGCGGATCGAGTTGGTCGCGGTATCGGACACGAAGACATCGCCATTGGGCGCGACCGCGATGCCGAATGGGGTGACGAACTGGTCGTCGCGGTCTCCCGGGCCGCCCCACGAGAACAGGAACCGCCCCTCGGGCGTGAACACTTTGACCATGAACGCATATTCGTCCACGACGTAAACACGCTTGCCGTCGGGCGAGATGTCGAGATCCAGTGGTTTGATCAGTTGCGTCGCGCCATGACCCTGCTCACCCCAGGATTGCCGAATCCGCATATTCGCATCGGCGATATGGACGCGACCGAAGGCGGGATCGAGCAGCAGAATACGGCCATCCGGCAACTTGGCCATCGCGCTCGGTTCGCCTACCAGGGGTTCGTTCTTGGCGGTAAGCACGCCTTCGCTGCGGCGGAACGATACCGCTTGCATGAACTTGCTGGCGCCGGTGCCCATCTGAGGCGTCGGCTTGCCGACAGCGACCGGCGCCGGGCGCAGTCCGCGCTCGAACGCGAACTTTTGCATCCTGAGATTGCCACGGTCGCTGACCATGATCGTGCTGGTCTCCGGATCGATCAACAAGCCGGAAGGCTGTATCAACCGTCCTGGTTCGCTGCCTCGACCTCCGATGCGCGTCAGGAACTCCGGCCTCATCACGGCGCCGGGTTCAGGCAGCGTGAACACCAGAACGGAGTGCGTGTCGGGTTCGGAAATGGCGAGTATGTCGCCGGCCGTCGCCACGCGCTTACCGTAGTGGAAACGGGTCGCCTTCTCCCACCATGAACTCTCGTTTGTGTCGACCACGCGCGCCTGCACCGAGCCGAGACTGAAGATCTGGCAGCGATTCTCGATCGGCTCGCAAACCACGGTTTCGCGCCCCGAAGGGGAAACGCCGATCGCGCTCGGATAATGCACCCGGCCATTGCCTTCGTGCGCAGTGGGCGGATGTCGGGCCCATTGGAACACGAACTCGCCTTTGTCCGTGAAGACCTGCACCCGATGGTTGATCTGGTCGGCGACGTACAGTTTGCCGTCGGCGAGCGACAGATCGATCGGCGTGGCCAACTGGCCACCATACGATCCCCATCCTTTGCCGATCGAGAAGAATGTTCCTTGCGCAAGATCGCCGGCGACCAGTCGGTCATTGCCCGCATCGGCGATCGCGACATAATCGCCGTGCGCGACGATTCCTTGCGCGATCAGCAGCGGTTTTCCTTCCGCCGCCACTTGGCGCTTCTCGACCGCGCCGCTATCCAGGTCCATGATCAGCAAAGTCCCTGCGCTCTCGTCGGTGATGTACGCCTTGCCCTGGCTGACGGCGACATCGGCCGGGTTGCGGACCGGCAAGGGATAAGTCCTGCGGATTTCCAGATCCTGCGATATGGCGAATAACTGTCCGCGGCTGGATTCGACAGCGTAGAGCGTGTCGGCGTCGTGGGCATAGGCGACGCCGCGGATCCGGTATCCCGGCCCTTCAAACCGTTTTTCGCGCAACAACCGACCGCTCTCGGCTTCGAAGATCGCGAATTGCGGCGCGGTGGAGGCCGATACGAGGAAACGATTTTCGTCAAGGAAAATCACGCTCTCGATGTTGCCAAGCAGTCCCTTGCTGTCGTATGCGTCCGAGCTGATCTGCAGTCTGGGCGCGATCACGTTTGGATAACGCAGTTCATCGGGCTCGGCGATCTTGCCGGCCATGGCGGCGCCGGCTGCGGCGACCGCGGCGGTGGTCAGGCACAGGCGGATAAGCATCGTATTCATAGCATCTCCCTGCCAGGCAGCATGTGGTTGGGGCGGGATTGCCGCGCACGAGGAAAGTCGCGCTATCGGCGCGATCTGTGTCTGAGAGAAGGCTTCCCGGAGCGCAGTTGCGCGCCGAAGGAAGCCTTCATCGGCAACGACTGAAATCTCGCCGGCACGGCACGAGCCCGGGAAACCGCCATTGGCGGGTCGATACGACAAGATGCGAAGCGCCGTGCGTCTCGGTGGCGACGCTATGGGCTTCCTGGCGCCGGTATCGGCAGGTGTTCATCCATTGTCTCCGCCGTTGCGGATTCCAAAGCTTCAGGTTTCAAAGCTTGTAAAGAGTCCGGATCCTTACTGTGTGTTTGCCTGGACGTTCGCTAGCGCACTCTTTAGAACTTGGAGAACCCGCTGTCAATATGCAAAGCAGCATGATGCTGAACGATGATGAGACCGAACGATCGCGCGCAGCGCCTCCCTCAGGCGTCTTGATCGCCGCTTTGCGTATTCAACGCTTGCGCAGCTGAATTGCGTTCGCCGGAAATCTGGCGACGTCGCGATCTCCTTCCCGGATCGGGACGCCGTGTTCCGGCGCCCATGCAATCGCCGTGATCACTTCCCAAGTCGCGGGCAAGGCCGCGCTAACGCCATCCCCGCATGGTTCCCGCCATCGTTCGTAGGCTTGCGCAGCGGCGGCGAAGCGACCGCGCCCGGTCAGGGTGTGGCGGCGCGCACGCAGCGCATTGGTGGCGCCGATCGCACGCAACTCGCGCATCAGCGCGGACAGATCGTCGTAGCGGGTCACCAGTTCGTCGCGGTCGAGCACCGGATTGCGGAACCCGCTGCCGATCAACGCATCGCCGAACTGCGCGATCGACGCGAACGGGCTGACGTGCGGGACCGCATCGGCGACGGCAAAGGCCTCGCGCAGTTCATGTAGGGTCTCCGGGCCGAAGGTCGACACCACGATCATGCCGCCGGGCTTCAATACACGACGGAATCCGGCGAACACCGCCGGCAGATCTTCGATCCATTGCAGACAAAGATTCGAGAACAGCAGGTCGACGCAATCATCGGCCAGCGGCAACGCGCGTGCGTCCGCGCAGATACGATCGGGCGCACGCGTGAAGCGCTTCCTCAAGGCGCCGAACGCGCCGGCGGGCGCGCCGATCTGCGCACGTAACATCGGCAGCGCGTGATCGAGCGACAACACGCGCGCCTTGGGCCAGCGCGCCCGCAATGCGCGCGATGCCCCGCCAGGCCCGCTGCCGAGATCGACGACGACCGTCGGCGTCTGC
The DNA here is from genome assembly GCA_008015095.1 of Lysobacteraceae bacterium. Classification (GTDB taxonomy): domain Bacteria; phylum Pseudomonadota; class Gammaproteobacteria; order Xanthomonadales; family Xanthomonadaceae; genus Lysobacter_I. The sequence goes on from SSEV01000006.1 coordinate 13,054, forward strand.
GCGGATTCCGGGCGGCCTTGCGCGTAGTAATCGAGAGATTCGAGCAGTCGCGCCTCGATCTCGCGCTGCAGCCTCGCGGCGGACGCGTAACTCGTCGATGCGCGCGAAAATGCGCGACGCACCTGACGCGGGTCGAATACATCGCTCACGCCGAAACCGCCTCGCCGCGCGACGCGGTCTCGTCATCGAGGAAGGCCGCAAGCTGCGCGACCACTTCGTCCGCATGCGTCAGGAACGGCGCGTGCCCGGCCTGTTCGATCTGGGCGAATCGCGCAGGCGCATGTCCGGCCCGCTCGATCGCGGCGACTGCGTCGCGCATCGCGCGCGGATCGACCAGGCGATCGCGGCGACCCGCCAGCCACAGGCTGGGCACACGCAAACGTGACAGCAAAGCGCGCTGATCGGCGGTTTCCAGAAGATGCAGGCCATCCACCAGCACCCGCGTCGCGGGTTCGCCGCGCGCGAACAGCTCGGCGCGCAACGCACGGATTTCTTCTTTGGCGTGATCGGACCCGAAGGCTTCCAATGCGACGAACCGCTCGAGCGTGGCGCGATAGTCTTCGCCGAGCCCCCGGGCGAAATCGCGGAAGATCTCGGCGGAGACGCCGAAACGCCAATCGTTGCGACGCACGAAACAGGGGCTGGCGCAGATTTCGATCAGCGCGGACACGCGATCGGGCCGCAACGCGGCGGCATGCAGGGCGAACATCCCGCCCAACGACCATCCCAGCCACGGCGCACGCGGCAGGCGCGAATACAAGGTGTCGCAAACCGCATCGAAAGTCAGTGCGGTCGGATCGTCGCGGCTGTGGCCGTGCCCGGGCAAATCGACCAGATAGAGCGTGTGGCTCTCACGCAGGCGATCGACCATCGGCGCGAACACGCCGCCATGCATCGCCCAGCCGTGGATCAGCGCCAGCGGCGGGCCTTCGCCACTGATCGAGACGTGCGGGGCCTGTGTCATGGCGCGGGGATGGCGGGTTTCGCGCAATCGCGCGCTGCGGCGATGCGCGGCGCGAGTTGTCGCCAGATTGCGCGGATTTCGCCTTCGAACAAGCGGCCCGCGCAGTGCCGCCATGCGGATTGATCACGGATCGCGAGGATGCGCGCTTTGAGCCAGTCCTGATCGAATCCGGCCCATTCGCCGGCCACCGACAGCAGGTTCGGATACAACGCCGGATGCACCTCGCGGAACAGGATGCGCTCCAGTTGGTCGAGCGGATAAGCAGAAACCGCAAGCGTGTCGACGATGTGGGCGTAGTACGCCTCGACATCGGTGTCGAGATACAGGCCCGACAGCGCCGCCCAGACCCGTGTGCGCGCTTCGATGTCCGCAATCGGGTCCGTCTGCGCCGGCTTCATGCCACCGCCGTGCCGTAACCCATTTCGACCGCGTCCCGGGCCCAGCTCAAGGCGTCGATCAGCGCATCGACTTCGGCCTGGGTATGCAATGAAGAGAGGGTGATGCGCAGACGCGCGCGGCCGTCGGGCACGGTGGGCGGGCGGATCGCGGGGATCCAGAACCCCTGCGCTTCGAGCGCAGTGGCCAGCGCAAGCGCACGCTTCTCGTCGCCGCACATCAGCGGCTGGATCGGCGTGGTCGAAGGCAACAGCTGCAGGTCGCGAAACAGGGCCGAATGGCGGAAATGCGCGATCAAGTTCTGCAGTTTCTCGCGCCGCCAGTGATCGCGGCGAGCGAGCTTGACCGCGGCCAGCGAGGCCGCAGCCTGGGCCGGCGGCAGCGCGGTGGTGTAGATGTACGGCCGTGCGGTTTCGGCGAGATGGCCGATGATGTCTTCGCTGCCCAGCACTACGGCGCCATAGCCGCCGAGCGCCTTGCCGAGCGTGGCCAATTGCAGCACGCCGCCGGGATCGAGCGCGGCTTCGGCGACACTGCCGCGTCCTTCAGGGCCGACCACGCCTACGCCATGGGCATCGTCGATGTACATCAGGGCCTGCTGCACGCGCGCGACCAACGACAACTCGCGCAACGGCGCGAGATCGCCATCCATGCTGAATACCCCGTCGGTGACGAGCATGGCCGCGCCATCGGGCACGGTCCGCAGCTGGCGCAGAGCGCCTTCGGCATCGGCATGGGGATAGCGCCGCAGTTTGCAGCCGGCCAAACGCGCGGCGTCAATCAGACTGGCGTGATTGAGCCGATCCTGCACGCTGACGTCGTCTTCGCCCAACAACGATTGCATCACCGCGAGATTGGCGAGATAGCCGCTGCCGAACAGCAGCGCCCGCGGCGCGCCGAGCCAGCTGGCGATTTCGCGCTCCAGCGCCTCGTGCGCGCTGTGATGGCCGCAAACCAGATGCGAAGCGGTGCTGCCGGCGCCATCGCGCGACGCCGCGGCCTGCAACGCATCGACCACCGCGAAATGTTGGGCCAGGCCCAAATAGTCATTGCCGGCGAAGCCGGTCAGCCAGCGACCGTCCACTTCGTAGCGCACCCCGTCGCGCCGGGTCACCGTGCGCCGCTGTCGCACGCGGCCTTGCATGGTGCGTTGCACTCGGGCGGCGAGGATGCGTTCAGACAGGCGTGGGCGCGACATGATCGTGACTCGTCAGGCGACTCGGGTGCAGGGCGGTGAATCCTCTAAACCACCGTCGTTGCCGCCGACGGACTCGCCGCGAGGAAGTGCGGTCGAGCGCAGCGTCGCGCCGACGACGATGTCGGCGTGCACGGTGCCGGAGGTTTCGACCACCGGCATCGGCCGCAGGCCGAGCCGCGCGAACAACGCCAGATCGCGTTCGGTGTCGGGGTTGCCGGTCGTCAGCAGTTTCTCGCCATAAAAGATCGAGTTGGCGCCGGCCAGGAAGCAAAGCGCCTGCAACTCGTCGGACATGGTTTCGCGCCCCGCGGACAAGCGCACCATCGACTTCGGCATCAGAATGCGCGCAACCGCTATCGCACGCACGAATTCGAACGCGTCCAGCTCGGCGACGCCGTGCAGAGGCGTGCCCTCGACCTGGACCAATCGGTTGATCGGCACCGAATCGGGATGCGCCGGCAAATTGGCCAGCGCCTGCAGCAGGCCTGCGCGTTGCGCCCTGGTCTCGCCCATCCCGACGATACCGCCGCAACAGGTTTTCATCCCCGCTTCGCGCACGTGCCCGAGCGTGTCGAGCCGATCCTGGTAGTCGCGGGTATGGATGATCTCCCCATAGAACTCGGGGGACGTGTCCAGATTATGGTTGTAGTAATCGAGCCCAGCCGATTTCAGGGCCTGGGCCTGTTCGCTGCTGAGCATGCCCAAGGTCGCGCAGGTTTCCAGGCCCAGCGCCTTCACCGCGCCGATCATCTCGGCCACTTTGGGAATGTCGCGGTCCTTGGGCGAGCGCCAGGCCGCGCCCATGCAGAAACGCGAGGCGCCGGCGGCTTTGGCTTGACGGGCCTTTTCCAGCACGTCCTCCGTGGACATCAGCTTGGTGGCGTCGACCCCAGTGTGATAGCGCTGGGCCTGCGGGCAGTAGGCGCAGTCCTCGGGGCAACCACCGGTCTTCACCGAAAGTAAGGTGCTGACCTGGACTTCGGTCGGATCGAAATGCAGGCGATGCACGTCCGCGGCCCGCTGCAGCAGCACCGGAAGCGGCAAATCGAACAGGACTTCGACCTCAGCGCGGCTCCAATCATGGCGCGTGGCGGGGGAAGCACTGACGGCGGGCATCGGAATTTCCTGACGGACAAAGCCTGGCGGGACAGGCAGTCTGGAAAGCATGCCCAGCCCTGTCAACCTGAATCTTGCATCGTGGCGACGGAACCTTGGACGAGGTCTGGCCCGCTGGTGGCCGGCCCGCTGCCTAGTCTGTCGCGAACCCTGTGGGCCCTCCACCGGGGTTGCGGCCTTGGAGACGATCGATCTCTGCCGTCATTGCGCCCATGACCTACCCTGGAATCTTTGCGCCTGCCCGCGTTGCGGAATCCCCCTGCCTTTGCCTGCCCCCGCCTGCGGACCATGCCTGCGTCGGTCCCCGCCACAGACCGAAACCCGCGCGGTCTTCGTCTACGCCCCACCCCTGGACCGGTTGCTGCCGCGACTGAAGTTCCACGATGACCTGGCCGCCGGTCGCCTGCTGGCCTGGCTGATGGCGCGGGCCTTAGCCGATGCGCCCCGTCCCGAAGCCGTGATCGCTCTGCCCCTGCACCGATCCCGGCTCCGCCGCCGCGGCTACGACCAGGCTCTGGAACTGGCGCGGCCGCTCGCGCGCAGCCTGGGCCTGCCTCTGTGCGAGGGCGCGCTCGTCCGGGTCCGCGCGACGCTGCCGCAATCGCAACTGGATGCGAATGCGCGGCGACGTAATCTCAAAGGCGCGTTCCAGGTGCGCTGCGGCGCACCGCTGCCGGCGCATGTGGCGTTGGTCGACGATGTGATGACCACCGGCGCCAGCCTGCATGCGGCGACCGAAACTCTGCTGCGCGCAGGCGTTTCCCGGGTAGATGCGTGGGTCTGCGCGCGCGTGGCGTAAGCGGCGGACCATAGGCTTTGTCCGCACATGCGCGATCTGCGCGTTGCTTCAGTTACCCCTGACCTGCGAGACCATCACCATGTTCGTCGTCGACGCCACGATCAATCTCGACAAATTCCAGATCGTCCGCGAAAACGAAGGCTCGCAAGACGAACCCTTCATCTGGGTGATCGGTATCAGGTTCGACGGCGTGACCGCGCCCAATATCCTGACCGCCTCTGAGAACGCCGCATTGTCGTTTCATACGCCGCCCGGCCGCCACAAAAATCTCGGCTCTGCGGCGGAGCATGCCGACAATCTGAAGCCTTTCGACATCCCGGAGGCCCAGGGCGTATGGAAAACGTCTTTGCGCTTCGATCCGAACAGCAATTTCCCCGTCTTCGCGCCGTTCTGCACGCTGGCGATCGCGGTGGTCGGCCTGGAAGAGGATTCCACTTCGAATACGCTCGCGATCGAAGCGCACCGGCGGGTCGTCGAATTCGTCAAACACACCCTGACCGCGGAGTTGCGCAGCATTCTCGCCGACGCCATCACCGCTTTCGGCCAGGGAGATCCGCTACCGAGCGGCCAGGACGTGGAAGAGCGGTTGACGGATGTGCTCAATTACCGCGCGATCAAAACCGTGATCGACGATTTCAGGGATTCGCAGATTCCCGTCGCCGTGCTCAAAGGATTCGTCAATCTCTTCACCTTGCCGGGGAATCTCGCCCAGCTCGATCACGACGAATACGTCGGCGATGCGCAAGCGGTCTACACGATGCCGGAATTGATCGCCAACGCGATCGACGGCCACAAGATCACGTTCGAACTCAACCGCGACAAGAGCTTCGCGCAGTTCATCGAATCGCGGACCGGCATCGAACTGCCCCCGCTTTTTCTCGAGAGCATACCGAAGATCAATATGCCGGCGAAGACCGGACACTACCGCATCACTGGCCGCACGCGCCGCACCGACCTGCGCGAACCGCCGACCGTCGCCGCTGTCTGGACACCGGAACAGATCGTGGTGCTCGCGCGCGGCGACGACCGGCACTGCTTCTACATCAACTCGGATAACGGCGGAAAAAGTTTCCGGACCAAAGGTTGGCGCATCGCCGGCAAGGGCGTCTTCACTTCGGGCATGGGCGCGACGACCGCGCCGGACGGCAGTCTGCTGTTCGTCTGCGGCCGAGGCAACGACGGGCGGATCTGGTCGACGCGGCCAACTTCGAAACTGACCTCGCTGGAGAACGCGGGTTGGCAACAGTTGCCGCCATTAAACTCTCGCTTCGGCGCGTGCGCGGCATTGTCGGAGGCGGCCAAACGTCTGCATGTCTTTGCGGTCGACCAGGAGCGTCGCGTGCGCTGGTCGTGGTCGAACGACCACGGCGCGAGCTGGGATCTGCCCTGGGGCTTCCTCGGCACCGAACTACTCGGCGCAACGCCGGCCGCAGCGGTCTCCGCGGACGGCAAACGGATCAATGTGTTCGGCCTGGACCGGAATCGCAACATCTTGCGCGCCTACAGCGCGGATGGCGGCGTGAAATGGGAGCACCTGTGGTCGCGCTCAGGTTTGCCGGAGATGGCGTTTTCAAGCGCGCCCGCATGCGCGGTCTCTGCCGACGGCAATCGCGTCTTTCTGGTGGCGAAAGGCGACGGCAGCTTTTTTTTCCTGCGCTCGGACGATGCCGGCAAAAACTGGCATAAAGGCGATGGCGTTCCGGCAAAGGAATGGACGCGATTCAAACTTCCCGCCGGCAACGGTTTTTTCATCTCAGCGCCAGCGGTGTGCGCATCGCCTGATCTGAACGAAATCCACCTGTTCGGCGTATTCAACGACATGCGGATGTATCACCGCGCCATCGTCAACGGCAAGGGCAGCGACTGGCAGACCGCGGGAGATGAACCCGTTCTGTTCGCGTAATGCCGATAGCGGCGGTGACGCGACGAAGGGCGTCCGGCTGACCGGACACCCCTCGCCGTTCGCCATATTGCGCTTACCAGGCTATGCGTCGCCGCCGCTCGCCGCCGCGGCTTTTTCCTGCTTATTGCCGAGCAGCCATAACACTGCGCCGACCACGACCAAACCAACACGGATGGCGATGCCGACGGTCGGCCCCCAATTGTCGATCCATGACAGCAGCCGGAACTCCATCCCGAAGACATTCAGCAGAAACGAACCCGCGCCAAAAATGAACAGCCAGAGCCCGAGTGTTTTCATGGATTCCCCTTATGTTGATCCGCTCCCCGCGGAGTCTGCAGTCTGCCATAGCGGTAGGGCGTATGGGCCGGCGATGGATGTCCTTCGGGTATGCGATCGCCCTCACGCGACGACGCTCACCATTTGAACATCTTGAAATACACCGGCGAAACGCCTTTTTCCTCGTCGATTCGGCCATCGCCATTACGGTCGTAGAGGTAGTACGGCGGCCCGCGCAACGGAATCACTTTCACCACACGCAGTTGGCCGGCGACACGATATTCGACGATCTGGTCGCCGCCAGATCCTTCGCGCGTGGTGGCGACGGCGTCGGGCGGAACTTCCGCAGCGGCTTCCAGGCCGCCACGGCTAGCGCAGGCGGCAAGGACGGCGAGGGCGGGCAATATCAGGAACAGGCTCAGCGGACGCATGCGGCGCATGGCTCTGCCTCAGGGACGAGACGGGAGGGCAGTATGCGCCGATGCGCGTGCCCGTACTACGACGCATGGGCGCCGCGCGCCTTGCCAACGGCAGAAAGGCCCCGCCGGGGTAGAATCGGCACATGACACGCCTAGTCCTCATTGATGGTTCGGCCTATCTCTTTCGTGCATATCATGCGATGAAAGCCCAGGGCCGCGAGTTCACCGCACCCGATGGTTTTCCCACGAGTGCGCTCCACGTGGTCTTGCAGATGATCAAAGCGCATCTGAAAGAAAAACCCGAACATCTCGCATTCGTATTCGATGCATCAGGCCCGACCTTCCGCGATGCGCTCGATCCGCAGTACAAGGCCAATCGCCCGCCGATGCCGGACGATTTGCGCATGCAAATCGAGCCGATGCTGGAACTGGTGGTTGCTCTGGGCATTCCGATTCTGCGCGTACCCGGTGTCGAAGCAGACGATGTGATCGGCACTCTGGCTGTACAGGGCGCAGCGCAAGGCTTGGAGGTCACGATTTCCACGGGCGACAAAGATTTCGCGCAATTGGTCCGCCCGGGCATTGTTCTGGTCAACACGATGACGGGCAGCAGACTCGACAACGATGCGGCGGTGATCGAAAAGTTCGGCGTGCGCGCCGACCAGATCGTCGATCTGCTCTCGCTGATGGGCGACACGGTCGACAACATCCCCGGCGTGGACAAATGCGGGCCGAAAACCGCGGCGAAGTGGCTCAACGAATACGGCAACCTCGACAGCATCATCGCCAATGCCGACGGGTTCAAGGGCAAGATCGGCGACAACCTGCGCGCCGCATTGGACCGGCTGCCGCTGAACAAGCAATTGGCGACGATCAAGACCGATGTCGAACTCGACAGCGGCCCGGCCGATCTGGCATTGCGCGAACGCCATGTCGACGATCTGCGCGCTCTCTACACCCGCTACGGATTCAATCAGGCGCTGAAAGAACTGGACGGCAATGCGCCCCCTGCCGCCAATCCGGGCGATCGCGGCGGTTCGCGCGGCACCCAGGCCGGCTATGCGCGCAGCACAAGCACGGTCGCTGACGAGGAAGCGCCGGACCCGGCGCTGGCCCGGCCCGGGGAATACGCAACGGTGCTCTCGTCCGAAGATCTCGAACGTTGGATCGCGACCTTGCGCCGCACCGACGAGTTCGCCTTCGACACCGAAACCGACGATCTCGATCCGATGCGGGCCAATCTGGTCGGGCTCAGCTTTTCGTGCGACATCGGCACGGCCTGTTACATCCCGCTCGGCCACACCTATCCCGGCGCGCCTCGACAGCTCGACATGCGGAGCACGCTCGATGCGCTGCGTCCTTTGCTCGAGAGCGCGGATCACCGCAAACTCGGTCAGCACGGCAAATACGACCTGCACGTGTTGCGTCGGCATGGGATCGACGTGGCGGGCTACTACGACGACACCATGCTGGAGAGCTTCGTCTGGAACTCCAGCGCGACCCGCCACGACATGGACTCCCTGGCCAGGCGCTATCTCGGTTACGACACGATCAAATTCGAGGAGGTGGCCGGCAAGGGCGCAAAGCAGATTCCGTTCTCGGAAGTCGCTGTCGACGATGCCACACGCTATGCCGCCGAAGACGCGGACGTGACCCTGCGCCTGCATCGCGCACTGTCGGCGAAACTCGGCAAACAGCCCGCGCTTGAGAAGGTCTATCGCGAGATCGAAATGCCGCTGGTCCCGGTGCTGGCGCGGATGGAGGCCAACGGCGTGATGATCGACGCCGACGAATTGCGCCGACAAAGCGCCGATCTGTCGCGACGCATGCTCGCCGCACAGCAGCAGGCCACCGAACTTGCCGGGCGCACTTTCAATCTGGATTCGCCCAAGCAGTTGCAGGCATTGCTGTTCGACGAGCTCAAACTGCCGGCGCTGGTGAAAACGCCGACCGGCCAGCCGTCGACGAACGAGGAAGCGCTGGAGGCGATCGCCGACCAGCATGAACTGCCGCGGATCATTCTCGAATATCGCGGTCTGGCCAAGCTGCGCAGCACCTACACCGACAAGCTCGCGGAGATGGTCAACCCCGTCACCGGCCGGGTGCACACCAGCTATCACCAGGCCGGCGCGGCCACCGGACGCCTGGCTTCGAGCGATCCGAACCTGCAGAACATCCCGATCCGCACCGAGGACGGCCGGCGCATCCGCAAAGCTTTCGTCGCGCCGCATGGGCGCAGACTGGTTGCCTGCGAC
>SSEV01000116.1 GCA_008015095.1 Lysobacteraceae bacterium
CCAGATCTGGTTGGGGTTGCCGAAATACGTCCACTGGATGACGTTGCCGCCGTTGACGACGCTCCACCCCCCCACTTCGACCGACCTCGTCGGTGCGATCCTGGGCGTGATTCGATACCACCCGCTGATATTTGGGTTCATCGCCAACGACGAGAAGTCGACATGGGTGTTATCCGCGGCGACGCCGATCGCTCCGCCATGCAGATTATTGATAACCCGCGTCTGCTTGAGCATATCGTCGTAGTACAGCTTGAACGTGTTGCCGCGCTTTTCGATGCGCAGTGTGCGCCAGACGTTGTGGTTCCAACCGGCGGGCATCGAGGTGTTCTGCCACCCTTGATCGACGCCGTTGACCACCGCCCATGACACGAGGAGGTTGTTGCGCGCATCGACGCCGAAGAAGAATGCGCTGGTGATGTTTCCCAGCGTATCCCTGACGACACTGGAGGCGATCCCGTATTTTGGATAGGGCGAAACGGTCAACGGCCCCCAGCTGAAGTGCTTGGCCATGCCTTCATAGACATAATCCGCAGGAGAAGCCGTGGTCTTGGTCACCTGCAACTGCCAGCCCGCATATCCCTTACTATCGTTCCAAAGCAATTCGCTGCCCCATATTCCCCATGGCGCTGCGCCGTACTGCTGCCAGTTGGAACCGATCGCCGTTCGATTGAAGTCATCGCGAAACAACGGCTGCGCCGGTTTGTTGAAACCGCTGTCGGGCGCGTCTGCGAGCAGTTGCCCGTCGGAAGCGACCCAAGCCTCGCTGAGCGCGAGCTGGCGCAGCATCGCCGGCCGTCCATCGCCTCCGGTCCCGGAGCGGCGTTCGTGATACGCGTTATAGACGGTCACGAGATCGGGGCCGGTAACGATCGTATTGTGCGCCGAGCCGACCCAACTCCCGGCCGTGTCGAGCGATAGCACTTTGTTGGTCTGCGGCTTCAGCGACTCCAGCGATGCGCCTTTGCAGACATGGACCTGATAGTCGTCACGGATCAGATCGTTTCCGGAATACGACAGAAAGTATGTTCCATTGCGTTTCCATACCATCGGCGCTTCGGTCCAGTTGCCGACGATATTGACCACGCATGACGTCAAATGCCGTTCGGCTTGCGCGCTATCGATCGTGTTGGGCGCGGATAACGCCCGATACCGGATACCGCCACCGGATGCCCAGAAGAAATAGAGCTTGCCGTCGTCGTCCTGGAAGATATGCCCATCGATGCTGCCCGGCAGGTTATCGGTCATCTTTACGAACGGTCCGACCGGACTGTCGCTACGCATGACCACGTGGTCGCGGTAATACGGAGGCAACGCGGGATAGTACGGGTCGGCCGGTCGGCCACCGCTTCCGCTGTCCCCGCTGGTGACCATGTAGAACTGGCCGTTGTGATAAAGCACGTCCGGCGCCCAGTTCATCCAGCCGTTGGCGTAATTCGCGGCGACGCCTTTGTAGGCCCAGTTCACCAGATCGATGGATTCCCACACCAGCACACGGTCGGAATTGGCGCCTCCGGTGTAGTTATTGTTGCTGGAGTACATGTAGTACTTGCCGCGGAATTTGATGATCTCCGGATCACCGATGCCGCCTGCATCCATTCCTCCGACGTCGACCGGATTGCTCATCGCCACCGGCGCCGCGGCATGCGCGCCCGTCACGCCAGCGAGTACCGCCGCAACGACAAACAACACCCGCCCGACGCCATACGCCAAACCCTGATCAACACCCTTTCGCACGATCGTCACCTCTTGTCTTGTGGGGGGCATACCTTGATGGAGACACCTTCATGTCGACGGCGGCGTGCGCATGCGACTCACAAACTCCGGCAGGCACCGGAGTCATCTACCGCTTGCTTCGCCCCGCTCGACCGCGACACGGTCTGTTCAAAGGTCGCGGTCAGCCGCGCCGAGAGGACATGACCGGCCGAGCTTCGGCAGATATTTGTTGTTTATGCGATGCGCGTCTCAAAAAAACTGCGGTTCCGGCTTAGAAAAACACCGCGCCATACCGTTGCGAATTTACGTAAGCGCCTAATTTTCAAGAAATAAAAAAGCCTGAACGAATCAACTTTATAGTGATCTCCACGATGTCGGATTCAGCGTCCACGACGGTTTCGACCCCGGTCACCTCCTCGGTGACCGAACTGCTCGAACGCGCCAAAGAAGGCCGTACCATCGCCTGGAACGAAATCTACGCCCAGCTTTACCGGGAGCTGTATCGGCTCGCCCGTGCGCAACTGCGACGAACGTTCGGCCACACGCTGACGCCGACCTCGTTGCTCAGCGAAACCTGGTTGCGACTCGCGCGCAAGCAGGATGTCATGGCCGAGAACCGTCGCCAGTTGATCGGATTGATGGTCAGCGCAATGCGCAAGGCCATCCTCGACGAAGTCCGGCGCAGGCGCACCGAAAAGCGCGGCGGGCATGCGCACGTCGAGCCGCTGGACGAGGTCGACGTCGGCGGCGAGTCTCCGCAAGTGGAGCATCTGTTGAGCCTGGACGCCGCGCTCGACGAACTTGCGGAACTTCATCCACGCCTCGCGCAGGTGGTGGAATGGCGCTATTTCGGGGGCATGTCCGAGGCCGAAATCGCGATGGCGCTCGATGTGCATGTGCGCACGGTCCGCCGGGATTGGCAGGCGGCACGGATGTTCCTCCTGCAACGGATCGGCGACGGCTCTGTTCGGACCGCCGCCGATGTCTGCTGAAACCGACGCCCGGACCTTACGTCATCTGCGCAGGCACATCGCGCTGCCGCGCCTCTTGCGCCCGATGCATTTGCGCTGGTTACGCTGGCGCGATCAGTCGACGGCCGGAAGGGTCCGCCGGATGCTGGATACGGAGCAGATCCCCGGCATCGACCCCATGCGGCGTCCCGTACGCGAAGCCCTGCGCGGGCGGACTACGGAGGATCTCCCCTTGCCCGACCTGATCCCCGGCGACCGCCTTGGCCCCTGGCGGATCGTGGATCTGCTCGCGCAAGGCGGCATGGGCAACATCTACATCGCCGAACGCGACGATGGCGCCTACCATCAGCAAGTCGCGATCAAACGCATCCGTTCGGATGCCGCTTCGCGTATGGCGACCGAAACCTTCCTGCGCGAACGCGAAATCCTCGCGCGTCTGTCGCATCCTGGCATCAGTCGGCTGATCGACGGCGGTTTCGATACGCAAGGACGTCCCTGGCTGGCGATGGAACTCATCAGGGGCGAAAGGATCGACGCATGGTGCGATCGCCATCGCTGCACTATCCGTGTGCGGGTCGAGTTGTTTCTCCAGCTCTGCGACGCGGTGCATGACGCGCACCGCCACGGCGTGCTCCATGGCGATATCAAACCAGCGAATCTGCTGGTCGATTCAGACGGCAGGGTCAAGCTGGTCGACTTCGGCGTCGCCGCGCTACTCGACAACGCGGAAGATCCCGCAGTCTGCGCCGGAATCACCGAAGCTTACGCCGCGCCCGAGCGGATCGCACAAGACGCCCACGGCTTCGCCAGCGATGTCTATGGCTTGGGCGCGGTGCTGTGCCGCCTGATCGTCGGAACGCCTCCGAGAACAGGTCCGTTGCCGATGATGTTCGGCCTGTTCTCGATAGACGCTCAAGCGCGTTTCGACTCTGGCGCGTTGCTCGAACACATCGACGACCAAGCCTTGCGCGCACGCGGCTTGACCGATCGCCGTGCGTTGGCGCGCCTGCTGTCGACCGATCTTGATGCGATTCTGAGCAAATGCCTGCATCCCTGCCCCGAAGACCGTTATCCGGATGCCGCGGCGCTCGGGCAAGACCTCAGGCGTTGGTTGGCTTCGCAGCCGGTGACTGCGGCAGGGCGCGGCGGCGGTTACCGCTTGCGCAAATTCCTGTTGCGGCACCGGATGACGGCATGGTTCTCGCTATCGTCCGCGCTGGTCTTCGCGGCAATACTCGCCACGCAATGGCAAGCGCGACAGAATGCGGAAAATCGCTTTGCCGAATTGAACCTGGTGTTCGAGGATTCATTGGGCAGCGCAACGATGGCCGGCCTTGGCGAGGTCGGGCTTAACTCGCGCGATCTGCTCGAATTGACCGAATCACGCTTGCGCGCGTCGAAGAGCGCGAATGATGACGAAACCCTTGCATACGGTTTGCTCGCGCTCTCGCGCAGTCAAATCACCGCTGGGGATTACCAGCATGCGTTTCGGCTGATCGAGGAAGCTCGTCGACGCGGACGCACGCAACGCTCGATCCGGCTGCGGGCCGACGCGATCGGCGCAGCCATCCTAAATCAACAGGCCCGGTACCAGGATGCGGAAAGGGTCGCCGAGGCCGCGCTCCGCGACGGTGAACGCGTTGTCTTCGGCAGCGGCAATGAACCGACGAAAGTCAGTCTGAGCACCGAACTCGCACGAGCCAGATGGCATCAGGGGCGTCATTCTGAAGCAAGGAAGATGCTCGACCTAACCATCGTCGCCGCGGCAGAGCTGCAAGGAGACGCTGCACGACTGCTACCCGAACTGCTCACACTACGCGCACAATGGAAAACAGACTTGTACGAAAGCGCTTCGGCGAAGCAGGATCTCGAACGCGCCTTGCAACTAACTGGATCGCGCTATCCGCATTTGGCCAACCAGGCGCGTCTGGCGATGGTGCGAACTCTGCTGCGCATGAATCGGCAGCAGGAAGCAGATCGGCTAGCCCGGACGACATTGGCCGCGTTCGAGAAGATCTACGGTTCCGATCACCCCGAGACCGGGCGCGCGCTGCTGGCCTGCATCGAAGCCATGTTGAGCACGGTCATGATCGGTCCCGAGCAGACCGGAACCGCATTCGCCTATTCGCAACGCGCAATGCACATCCTCAAGCATAGCCTCGGCGAAAGCCATCCGCTGTATACCGAATCATTGAAGTATTCGGCTTATGTCCGCGCGTTCACCGGCGATGGAGAACCGCACGAGATCATCGCTCAGGCGCGCGCCAGCGTCGATCTGTTGCGCGCAGACCGAGGCGCGACGCTGGAGCAGCAGATCTCGGCCAAGATCACCCTGGCCGACATCCTTTCCGAATTCAGCATCGCGCTAGACGACCGCCGCATGTTCGACGAGTCACTGGCGCTCTATCGCCAGGTCGAAGCGCAGACCGCACGCGAGAAGATTCCGATTCCACATCAGTTGTCCTTATACGCGCGCGCGCTCAACGAACGCGGCGACATCGCGGAAGCCAGGCGCGTTCTGGCGCGCGCCAACGCTGAAGTCGCGCGCTATCTCGGCCGCGATCACGCGCTGCTGGCCTTCAATAATCTGCTGCTGGCCAAGATCGCCATCGACGCGGGCGACGATCCTGCGGCATTGCGACCTCTGGACGAAGTCATGCGCGTCACCACGGCGCGCAACGACCCGTCCAAAAACGTGCGATTAACCCGTTTCGGCGCGCTTTACATGCGCGCGGGCATCCACGAACGTCGCGGCGAGTCCACACAGGCGCAATCCCTGCTGCGCGAAGCCATCGCCTATGGTGCGATCGCACACGAAGATCCCAAACACCCCAAGATCCTGGAATTGGGGGCGAAGTTGCGTGATCTCGAAAACGCCGCCCACGACCGATCCCTATCCGAATCTCGACCAGTGGATTAGCAAATCGTTGAAGAACGGCCTGCTAGACCCTGTTATTGATTCGGCCAGCAGACGTTTGAACATCCTGCTCAAACGTCTGCGGCTTCGATCTCGGCGCATGTCTGCGATCGAAGCCCGCGATCCGGCGCTTTGCGCCGGTCGCGAACGGGCCATCCCTGGCCCGTATATTCATCCGACGATGCAAACTTCACATCGCCGGATCAATAACGCGACTCGGGCACATTGCGCGGCCATGCCGAGGGCGCGCGGCAAGGAAGAGCGAGAGCGTGGATCTCGATCCATGACCGAGCGATGACGCCGCGGCGCGCGCTCGGCATGACCGTCCGTCGGGTTGCGTTTCAGCGGCGAGTCAAAACGCACAGGAAGTGCGTTTTTCAACAACCTGTTAAGCCCCTGAAACCCTCGCGCCGATCGTATGCGCGCCCTCGACCCGCGGACGCAGGTGATTGGATGAGCCAGGGCTGACCCGATGGTTTCGCGCCGAGTCAAGGCTCGCGAAGACTTCGTCCTGTCGAGGTACTATTCCGCGAACTGATCCGGAGATGCGAACGATGCGCGAACGCTTGACCACGATGCGGACCCGGGGGACGGCGATCTTTTTCGGGCTGTTCTGCCTGATAACGCTCGGCGCATGTTCCAGTGGCCCGGTGCGGCGGGTGTCCGAACCCACCATCAGCATCCAGCAGTTGGCTGTTGGCGCCGATGGCGGTTGGTCGGTGGATCTGCGTTTGCAGAATTTCAGCAGCGTCCCGATGCGTTTCGAGCGCATTTCGCTCGCACTGAGCGCCGACGGCGAGAACGCGGGACGTCTCGAAGCCGCGCCAGCGCTTACGGTCGCACCGGAGTCGGTCGATATCGTCACGCTCACGCTGCGCCCGAGTTCCGAAGCGCGCATCGTGGTCGCCAATGCCCTGGCTGACCGTCGCAGCCTCGGCTACTCGCTCGAAGGCGAGACCGAAGCCGCGGCGGAGGATCGAAAAACGAAGGAGTACCGGATCAAACGTGAAAGCGCGCTTAGTCCCGTTCCGGGTTTGCCCGGCGTGATGCGCTGATCCCGGTCGCTTGCGAGCCGCCTCCGACCGGCCGTCCGGAGAAACCATTTCCAAAATCGCCCGCGCAACGCAAAAACAATCATCGACGCCACAACGAAACGATCTGGCCCACAGGATGCCGCATCAATCCATACGCTGGCGCGGCCAAACGTATTGCATTATCGCCCGATGATGGCGATGCCGGCGGCGCCAGCCGATATCGCTCGCCTTCGGATCGCATTCGAGAGCACGACGATCTCTCGCGCAGTGGTTGACCGGTTTTCGGACCAAGTTTTCGCCGGAAGCGCCAAGGTCTACCATGCGCGCATCCTCTCTTCGCTGACTCCCACGCATGAGCACTTACAAAGCCCCGATCGCCGATATGCGTTTCGCCCTGTTCGATGTCCTCGGCTGTGAAGCCCTGTTCGAACGCCTGGGCTTCGCCGACGCCACCCGCGACGTGGTCGAAGCCGTGCTCGACGAGGCCGCACGCTTCACCGAAACCGTATTGGCGCCGCTGAATCGGGTCGGCGACGAAGTAGGCTGCGTCTTCGACAAGACCACCGGCGCGGTGACCACCCCGCCCGGATTCAAGCAGGCGTATGCGCAATTCGTGGAAGGCGGCTGGAGCGGCTTGGTCTCGCCGCCCGAGTTCGGTGGACAGGGGCTGCCGCATACGGCAGGCGTCCCGATGAAGGAAATGATCGACGCGGCCAATCTGGCCTGGGGTAATTTCCCGCTGCTCTCGCATGGCGCCACCGAGGCCTTGCTGCATCACGGCGACGACTGGCAGAAGGAGGTGTTTCTCAAACCGCTGGTGGACGGCCGCTGGACAGGCACCATGTGCCTGACCGAACCGCATTGCGGCACCGACCTCGGCCTGCTCAAAAC
>SSEV01000173.1 GCA_008015095.1 Lysobacteraceae bacterium
AACGGCGCCAACACGATGGCCATGTCGCCGTGACCGTGGAACAGCGCGGTGAAGAGTTCCTTGGTGAACCCCCAACCGCCTTTCGCCTTGATCGAATAGAAGATGATCAGCAGGAAGACGGTGATCGACATACCGAACGTGGTGTTGATGTCGGCGGTCGGCACCACGCGCAGATAGGTGTGATGCGCGGCCTCTTCGCCAGCCACCATCGTGATCAGCCAGCTCGGCAGATCCAGCGGCAGCAGGTCCATCGTGTTCATGAACACGACCCACACGAAGATGGTGAGCGCCAGCGGCGCGATGAAGCGGCGATCGCCATGGAAAGCGTCCTTCACCTGACCGTCGACGAACTCGACGACAAGTTCGACGAAGGCCTGGGCTTTCGAAGGCACGCCCGAACTCGCTTTGCGCGCCTGTGTCCACAGCAGGAAGCAGGCCAAGAGGCCGAGAGCGAGCGAAATCACCCACGAATCGAGGTGGAAGTTATTACCCGACACCTGCACGGTGTTGTGGGTCAGGTGATGGACGATGTATTCGGTCAGTCCGCCACTGCTTTGTTCAGCACTCACGCCGTCGTCCTCGAATCCATGGTTTTGCGGCGATCGGTATCGCCGCGGTCGATTGGTGTGCCGCGATCAGTTCCGCCCGGGACGAAAACTCACCACGAACAACATGGCTGCGGCCGAAACCGCGGCCCCGGCCAGTACCGGCAGTGCCGGCAGTTTCCAAACAGCGATCGCGAGGTAAAGCCCTGCGACCACCACGATCCATTTCGCCGCCACCCCGAGCAGCAGTCGCCCCAATGCCATTCCGGCCCCGGTTACGCCGCCAGCGAAAGCCCCCCATGCGGCGATCAAACTGCCGATGGCCATCGCGGCGCCCCCGGCCAGAACCCCCATGGCGGCGTCAGCCCCAAAGAGCAGACAAGCCAACGCGGCAAGGAGCGTCGTGACGGCCTGAAACAGGACCGTGCGTCGCGCCAGCCGTCGGCCCGCAGCGACAGAATTCAGCACGCGGCACCCAGGTGAGATGGCAGAAGCGACGGGGCGGGATCGATCCAATTATGCTGATCGAAAACCGCCCCGCGAAGCCTGAAAAGTATAGCAGTCCGCCGATTTCAGGGGCAACCGCGACCAATAGACGCCCGGCTCGCGGCAGCGCCCCGGCACAGAGGCGATCCCTGGACCGCAGCGCGCCCGATGAAGGACTGTATGAAAGGCCAGATGAAGATCCGGATGAGAGCCCCCCGAATCCATGCACCGGCTATGCCGGAATTGGCCTTCATCCACGGTTATTCCGTCATCGCCGGCCTTCTGGAACTTCCACCCCAGGCACCGGGTCGATATCGGTAGCCTGCGACGCGTCTTCCTGTCGACCCTCGGCGACCGCAGGTCACTCGAAGCCCCGGATTCTCCGGGGCTTCGTCTTATCCGGGGTGGGCGTCGCTGGTCAGCGCCCAATCCGCTGCCGTCTCGGCATGGATCCGGGCGGTGTCGAACAACGGCACGCTGGCGTCGTCGTCCCCCACCAGCAAACCGATTTCGGTGCAGCCCAGGATCACGCCGGAGGCCCCCCGCTCGACCAAGCCGGCGATGATGGCGCGGTAGCGCGCGCGCGAGCCATCGATGAGGCGGCCAAGACACAGTTCGTCGTAGATGATGCGATGAATCTCTTCGCGTTCAGCCGCCTCGGGAACCAGGATCTCGATTCCAGCCGCCTCGATCCGTTCACGATAGAACGCATGCTCCATCGTGAAGCGCGTGCCGAGCAGAGCCACACGATCGAGCCCCGCCGCATGGATGCGCGCCGCGGTGGCGTCGGCGATATGCAACAGGGGGATGTCGATCGCGGCCTCGATCATCGGGGCGACCAGATGCATGGTGTTCGTGCAGATCACGATCGCTTCGGCGCCCGCTCGACGGAGGCCGCGCGCGGCGTCGGCGAGTTCTGCTCCTGCCTGCTCCCACTGATCCAGTCGCTGCATGGTTTCGATCCGGGCGAAATCGACGCTGTGCAGCAGAAGCCTGGCCGAATGCAGCCCGCCGAGGCGCTCGCGCACCCGCTGATTGATCGTGCGGTAGTAGGGGATGGTGGATTCCCAACTCATCCCTCCGAGCAGGCCAAGCGTTTTCATCCGGAAGCATCCTCGCGCCGGTTATGCGCAGAGGATGCAAGAAGCGGGCACGGAGCGAAAGCGCCGGCGGGAACGCGGGCCTTCAGGCATTGGGTTTCGCGGGTCTCCTTTGACCGGCTCGTCGAAGCCAGAACATGAATGCGGCCTATATCGATGGCGTCGCGGTGATTGGCAACGGCCGGACGGCCGGCAGACTGCAGAAATCTCCAAGGGGCGAGCGCCAAGATGTCTCATCTCAATATCAGCGGAAAGACCCTGGCCCTGGCTTGCATCGCCGCATTGGGCGCGTTCGGCGCGCCCGCGATGGCTGCCGACGGCAATATTTTCATCCGCGGCGAAATCGGCAGGGCCGATGTCGAATTCGACGATTCGAACGGCGTCAACGCCAACGAAGACGATCGTTCGAACATCATCCGTGGCGGCTACTACTTCAATCCGTACTTCGGCGCAGAAGCCTTCTACGGCAAACTTTATCGCGGAAGGGTCGAGGCGCTTTCGATCCCCTTCATCGCCACGACCGATGCGGAATTGAGCGCATATGGCATCGGCGCGGTCGCCAAGCGACGTTTCGGCGATGAGCGTGGGTTCTACATCCAGGGCCGCGCAGGCATCGCCTCGATGAAGGGCGAAGCGACGGTCGTTTCCAACCCCTGCGGCGGCCCACTACCCTGCGCATTCGTGACACGCAGCGACGAGAGATCGACCAAACCCTACTACGGCGTCAGCCTCGGCTACGACTTCAACCGGACGCTCGGACTCGGCGTGAACTACGACGTACTCAATACCGATTTCGGCGACGGCCTGTCAGCCGACACCGGCGTCATGAGCCTGGGCCTGGAAGTTCGTTTCTGATCGCGAGTAGCTTGTCAAACGGCCTAGCCTTTACGAGCGAATCGCGCGCTTCGGCGCCGTCTTTTCAAGCTACTTCCCCTTCCTGGGCACATAAAGGTCGGTGATCGTGCCATCGAAAACCTCGGCAGCCATGCCCACCGATTCGCTGAGCGTGGGATGCGGGTGAATGGTGTGGCCGATGTCCTGCACTTCGCAGCCCATTTCGATCGCAAGCGCGATCTCGGCGACCAGATCGCCCGCATGCACCCCCACGATGCCGCCGCCGACGATGCGATGCGTGGCCTCGTCGAAAATCAACTTGGTGAAACCCTCGGTACGGCCCAAGCCGATCGCACGGCCTGACGCAGCCCACGGGAACTTGCCGACGCCGATCTTCAAGCCCTTGGCTTTCGCTTCGGTTTCGGTCACGCCGACCCAGGCGATTTCCGGATCGGTGTAGGCCACCGAGGGAATCACCCGCGCCACCCATTCCTTCTTTTCGCCGGCGGCGACTTCCGCCGCGAGCTTGCCTTCGTGCGTGGCTTTATGGGCGAGCATCGGCTGGCCGATGATGTCGCCGATCGCGAAGATATGCGGCACGTTGGTGCGCATCTGCCGATCCACTTCGATGAAGCCGCGCTCGGTCACCACGACGCCCGCCTTGTCGGCATCGATCTTTCTGCCGTTCGGCGCACGCCCAACCGCAACCAGCACACGGTCGTAGGTATCGTTCGCGGGCGCGCTCGCGCCCTCGAAACGGCAGACGACGCCTTTTTTCGTAGATTTGGCGTCGACGACTTTGGTTTTGAGATGGATCGCGACACCCTGCTTCTTCAGCCGGTCAGCGAGCGGCTTGATCAAGTCGGGATCCGCACCGGGCATGATCTGATCCATGAACTCGACCACCGTCACCTCAGCGCCGAGCGCGCGATACACCGTCGCCATCTCCAGGCCGATGATGCCGCCGCCGACTACGAGCAGCGATTTCGGGATGTCGGTCAGCATCAACGCATCGGTGGAATCCATCACCCGCGCATCGTCCCAGGGAAAGGCCGGCAACTTCACCGGCTGCGAGCCGGCGGCAATGATGCACTGTTCGAAACGAACCAACTGCGTGCCAGCCGCGCCGGCCACCTCGATTTCATGCGGGGAGACGAAACGGCCGACGCCCTGCGCCACGCGCACTTTGCGTTGTTTGGCCATGCCGGCGAGGCCTTTGGTGAGCTGGCCAACCACTTTTTCCTTGCAACCGCGCAGCGCATCGAGCGTGATCTTCGGTTGGCCGAAGTCGATGCCGTAATCTTTGGCGTGCGCAGCCTGGTCGATGACGTCTGCTGCGTGCAACAAAGCCTTCGACGGAATGCACCCGACATTGAGACAGACGCCGCCGAGCGCGGGATAACGTTCGACCAGCACGGTGTCCATGCCCAGGTCAGCGCTGCGGAAGGCCGCGGTGTATCCGCCCGGGCCGGCGCCGAGCACCAGCACGCGGCACTCGATATCGGCCTTGCGCCCCGTGGCTGCGGGCGCGGACGAGGCGGTCGGAACAGGCGTCGTAGCTGATGCCCCTCCTACAGAGGCTTCGGGCCCTCCGACAACGGTTGAAGCCCGCGCTACGGGAGCGGCGGCATCGGCGTTTTCAAGAGCCGTGCTTTCAAGAATCGCGATCACACTGCCCTGCGACACCGCATCGCCGAGCCTGATCTTCAGCTCTCTCACCACCCCGGCGGCTGACGAGGGCACTTCCATCGTCGCCTTGTCGGATTCGAGCGTCACCAGGCCCTGGTCCTTGGCGACGGTATCGCCTGGCTTCACCAGGATCTCGATCACCGGAATATTGTCGAAGTCGCCAATGTCCGGGACTTTCACTTCAACGCTGTTGGTCATCGCCACATCTCTCGTAGGGTGGGCTCCGGCCCACCATGGTCGTCGCAATCGCCTCGAATCCCGTAGCGGCGGGCCAGGGCCCGCCTTAGAGCAGCACCCGGCGCATGTCGGCCAGCAACTGCGCCAGATACGCGGTGAAGCGCGCGGCGGCGGCGCCGTCGATCACACGGTGGTCGTAGCTCAGCGACAACGGCAGAATCAGCCGCGGCACGAATGTCTCGCCACCCCATACCGGTTTCATCGCCGACTTGGACACGCCAAGAATCGCCACCTCGGGCGCATTGACGATCGGCGTGAACGCGGTACCGCCGATGCCGCCTAGCGAACTGATCGAAAAACAGCCGCCGCTCATGTCGGCCGGGCCGAGTTTGCCGTCGCGCGCTTTCTTGGCGAGGTCGGAAGTCTCCTGAGCGATCTCGATCACGCCCTTCCTGTCGACGTCGCGCACCACCGGCACGACCAAGCCATTGGGCGTGTCGGCGGCAAAACCGATGTGGAAGTATTTCTTCAGCACCAACGTATTGCCGTCGGCATCGAGCGAGGCGTTGAAATCCGGATATTTCTTCAGCGCCGATACCGCCGCCTTCATCAGGAAGGCGAGCATGGTCAGCTTGATGCCGGCTTTCTCGTGTTCCTTATTCAATTGGACGCGCAGATCTTCCAGATCGGTGATGTCGGCGTCGTCGTGCTGGGTGACGTGCGGGATCATGGCCCAGTTGCGAGCCAGGTTGGCTCCGGAAATCCTCTTGATCCGCGAAAGTTCGCGGGTTTCGATCTCGCCGAATTTGGCGAAATCGACTTTGGGCCAGGGCAGTAGATTCAATCCGCCGCTCGCGACCGCAGCCCCCGTCGACAGGCCTGCGGAACCGAGGCCCTGCATCGCAGATTTGACGAAATTCTGCACGTCTTCTTTGGTGATGCGCCCGGCGCGTGCCGAACCGCCTACGCGCGACAGATCCACGCCCAGCTCGCGCGCGAACAAGCGCACGGCGGGGCTGGCGTAGGGAACACGTCCGGGCAGGACCGCTTCGGCATCGAAGCGGACCGGCGGCAAGCCGGCGCCCATCGGGGCCGCCTGAATTGACGTCGTTTGAACCGGCGTTGATTGCGTCACGGCAGACGGCGCGGGCGGCTGCGATTGCTGCGCCGCTTGCGCTGGCTGTACGAAGGTCTCGGGCACGGGGACTGCGGGTGGCGAGGCGACCGCCACCGAGGCGGCTCCGCCCGCATCGATCATCGCGACCAGGCTGCCTTGCGAAACCGCATCGCCGAGTTTCACTTTGATCTCACGAATCGTCCCGGCGAACGGCGCCGGAACCTCCATCGTCGCCTTGTCGGATTCGAGCGTGACCAGACCCTGATCCTTGGTGACGACATCGCCGACGCTCACCAGGATCTCGATCACGGGGATGTCCGCGAAATCACCGATATCGGGGACGAACGCTTCCTTCAACTGGGTCATGGCGGGCCCTGAGTACTGCCGATGCCGGATGGCGGCGGTCGGCGGCTATTGTGGCCGCAGCCAGGGCTGTCGCCAACAGGACAAGCGCTCCGAACATGCGCGGACTGCGCGGCCGCTGACTCGATGCGCCGCTCGTCGCGGACGCCGCCGCCCATGGCCTTCATGGAATACGTATTCAGGCAGCGCCGCAGCGGCCGCAGCGGCTAGGGCCTGTTAACGCTATTGGGCGCATTGCGCGACAAACGCCGCAACGCCCGGCATTGCCGGGCGCCGCGGGGAAGACTGGATGGCGAAAAACCAAAAAAGTCTGTTGTGTGTCCTCAGCGTTTATCGCCGACGATGCGTAATCCCATCGTCAGTCCGACGAAGTCGACATATCGCGCGCTGCCAATGACATTGAGGCTCACCGTGGTCGGATTCTTGAAGAATTCGGTAGCCTGCGCCTCGGTCAAACCATAGTTTTCGATGAGCGCGCGCTTGCTGAGCAGACCGGCCATGCACACCGTAGAGTCGCGGGTCCGTTCGGTGAAGGCCACGCCCGGTTCCAGGGGCACCTGGAAAATCTCGGACGAAGTCATGCTGGTCAGCAACTGTCCTCCGAAGGGAACGCCTGTGCTCGGATCAACCAAGGCGGGGTCGTCCAGCACCGGATTCTTGACGGTCAGCGTCGGGGTGTAGCGCATCAACCCGGTGACCCTGGAGCCGGTCGGATTGGAATAGCTCGTGGTCAGCAGCGGCGAGAACCAGTAGCACAGCAGCGAATGGGTCGATTTGCCGGGCAGTTTGATCCGCGCCATGTCCTCGAAGCTGAAGGCAGTGAGGCCGCCGACAGCCGGGTTCAGAGGCTGGCAGAACTGGTCGGGAGAGGGGCTCGGTGAGGGGCAGGTCTCCTCCAGTGTCACGAAGGCGCTGGTCAGTCCGAGGTAGATCACCTGGCGGCCGAAGGACTCCACATCGCCGACATCCTCCACGGTGACCGCCGCAGAGGCGGGGCCGCGCAACGCCGCCGGGGCGGCAGCCTTGCTCTTGTTCAGATCACTGGCGCGCATCGACAACCGCTTCTGCGCAGCGCTGGGCGGGAGGTCCGCAGTCCGGGCTTGCGGTGAGTCGATCTCGGCAAGGGTCGATTTCTGTGCGTAAACCGCGATCGAGGCCATTGTCGCGGCGGCAAGAGCGATCGCGAGGATGTGTTTGCGTTGCATGGTGAAGCGCTCCGGAGGTTGCAGGTACCGGAACAGAACGCACTTGACCGCTCGGACAGGACAGTCCTTCCCGGCGGGACGCCTTCCCGCCAGTGTCTGTGTCCGAAGGGCCGAACCTATCCGGCCCGTCAGGAAACCTCGACACAACCCGGTCGCCTACGCGCGATGGATGCCGCTTTCGCGGATCAAGCGTGCGAGTGATCCGGCAAGGGGCAGGCTCAGGCTCAGCCTGAGTCCGCAACGTCCGGACAATGCCGAGACGGCATTGTCCGGAGCATTTTCGACAAAGGACTGCTCACCCGTCTGTGTAAAAACCGCTTCGTCGCCTGCCTGCCTACCGCATTATCGGACCGATCTCGGCGACGCTGCGCCCCAATTCAATCGCCGACGATGCGCAGACCGAAGACCAACGATGCATTGCTGACATATTGCGTACTGCCGCCGATGTTCAATCGGATGGTGGTCGGGCTGGCGAAGAAGTCGTCGGCCTGCGCGGGCGTCAGACCATAATTTTCGACCAGTGACTTGTGACTGAGCAGGCCAGCCATGCAGACCGCCGAATCGCGATTGCGCTCGTTGAGCGTCACGCCGGGCTCCAGGGCCTCCTGGAAACGCTCCGACGCGGTCATGCTGGTCAACAGGCTGCCGCCGAACGGCGCGCCAGTGGTCGGGTCAATCAGGCTCGGATCGCTCAGCACCGGATTTTCCACCGTGAGCGTGGGCGTGTAGTGAAGACGCCCGATCGCGCGGGTGGCGGTCGGATTGTTGTAAGTGACGGTCAAGACCGGCGCGAACCAGTAGCACAGCAACGAATTGGTGGCGTATTTCGGCAGGTGGATGCGTGCGGCGTCGTTGAAGGTGAAGCTGGTGACGCCCCCGACTGTCGGATTCAGCTCCTGACAGTATTCGTCCGGCGTCGTCGGCTTGGGACAGCCGGTCTGGATATTGATGAATGCACTGGTCAGACCCAGCCACTTCACGTAACGGCCGAAACTATGCACGTCGTAGACATCGCTCTCGGTCACATCGTAGATCGGCGGCGCAAGTTTGGCGGTGATCGGAGCCCGCTTGATGGGCGCGACCACAGGCTGCGAAGCGCGCCGGCTCAGCAGCCCTTGTTCGGGATAGTTCTTCAGATCCGCGGATAGGCCGCGGACAGGCTCGGCCCGATACGTGTCGCCGCGCAACAAGCCCCCCTTTTGGGCATAGGCGGCGACGGACGTCACGGCGGCGGCAAGACCGAGGGCGAGCAGGTGTTTGCGTTGCATATAAAAGACTCCGGCGGTGAATGATGGAAGACTTCGCGCCCACAAGCGGCGAACCGACATGGCCAACCGACTGGGGATCGATGGGCACGCAATGCGCACTTTGGGAAGGTACCCGCAGGATTACGCAGGATGGGCCTTCGAGAGGACAGCCTGCGCCCTCATGGGGATGGCCTGCTGCGATTGGCGATTGATTGGCGATTGATTGACGAGCGCGAACCGCAGTTCAGGGGTGCTCCGCTTCAGCGTGCACGCGTTCGCGATGGATCAGATAAATGCCGCTGCCGACGATGATCGCCGCGCCCGCCCAGGTCACGGTATCGGGCAGAACGCCCCATAGGCCGTAATCGAGGGCGACGCCCCAGACCAGCGCGGTGTACTCCAGTGGAGCGATCGACGAGGCTTCTCCGTGCCGGAACGCTTCCGTCACGGTGTACTGGCCCAAAGCTCCAGCAAGACCAACCGCCGCGATCAGCCCAAGATGCGCGCCGTCGATCGGCCGCCATTGGGGCCAGGCCAATGCGCCAGCACCCAACGCGATGCAAAGCATCAGCCAGAACACCATTGCCTGCGTGCTGTCGGTGCGCGCCAGCACACGCACGGTGATCGCCGAAACAGCATAGCCCGTCGCCGACAGCAGCACAGCCAGGCCGGCCAGCGTGGTCATGCCCTCGCCGGTCGGACGCATCACCACCAACACGCCGACGAACCCGATCACGATCGCCACCCAACGCCGCGGGCCGACCCGCTCGCCCAGAACCGGGACCGACAAGGCCGCGATCATCAGCGGCGCAATAAAAAACAAGGTATAGGCCGTAGTCAGGGGAAGTCCGCGCAGTGCGTAGACGAAGGCCGCCATCATCAAAACGCCCATCGCGCCGCGCATCAGATGCAGCCCCCAGCGCACCCGCAGCAGGGTGCGCGGACCGATCGAATACAGTGTCCATCCCAACACGAAAGGCAGCGACGCCGCACCGCGCAAAGCCGCCACCTGGAACGGCGGGTAGCGCGTCGACAGGACTTTCAAACCCGCATCCATCAGCGAGAACAGGCCGACCGCCGCGAGCATCAGCAAGGCCGCGCGCCAGCGATGCGGCGGAGACGTGTGGAAAGATGGCATGCGACAAGCATGCCGCCTGCCGAGCGTAGCCGCCAGTCCGACAAATCGCATTTGGCCCTGCACGAGCGGTTTCGTCGTTTTACACTGCGTTCGTCGTCGCCCTTTCGAGGTTTGTCATGCCGCAGAACGCCGCTACCCGCATGCGCTTCTCCCGCGCGCTTTCACTGTGTTGCCTGTTGTCGATCGCCCTATGGCTGTCCGCCTGCAAACGCGAAGCTCCCGCGGAATCCGCGCCTGGCGCGGAGCCGGCCGCAACGACCACGCCGGCTTCGGCGCCGGCCGAGTCCGCTCCGGCACAAGCGGCGCCCGTCGCGGCACCCACCGCAGCGGTGGATTTCGACCCGGCCAGCGTGCCCGAAACCACCGCGACGCTGCCGCCGTTCCCGTTCTTCGCGATTCCCGAGGGGCTCGAAAGCATCTACGCCGACAAGGACAAACGCGTGCCCTTCGATCGCCACTATTTCATCGCCGGTCAGAAAGCGGTTCCCATCGAAGGCCGGATTTTCCACGACCGCTTCAACATCCAGAACGGCGAGCGCCCTTATTCGGATCTCGAATTCCGCCGCAACTACGAGAATGCGGTGCAAACGCTCGGCGGCAAGAAGATTAACGAGACCCAGTACACCTACGAGGTGATGGATGCCGCTGGCGGCCGTGACGTGCTGGAGAAGACCAACTACGCGGCGCCGATGAATCCTGACTCGCCGCACGATATCTATCTGATCCGCAGCGCCGGGAAGGAATACTGGATCGACGTCAGCACCGGCGCTTTCCCTCTGCATGGCCATGTCGTCGTGCTCGAGCGCGAAGGCATGAAACAATCGCTCGGCTTTCTCGACGCATCGGCGATGAAAAAAGCGATCGATGCCACCGGCCGGGTCGCGTTGTATATCAATTTCGATGTCGACAAAGCGACCATCCGGCCTGATGCGCAGCCGACGCTTGCGGAAATCGACAAACTGCTCAAGGCCGATGCGGCGCTGAAACTGTCGATCGAAGGCCACACCGACAACACCGGCGCAGCCGCGCACAACCAGGAATTGTCGGCCGCGCGCGCGCGTAGCGTGCTCGGCGCCCTGGTCGGACTCGGCATCGATCCGGCGCGTTTGCAGTCGAAAGGCTTCGGCCAGGACAAACCGATCGCCGACAACGGCAGCGAAGACGGCCGCGCGAAGAACCGCCGGGTGGAGCTGGTCAAGATCTGATCGGGCCGGGTCGAAACCACAATCGAGTCGCGATCTGCATGCGCCGCAGGCCCGGCGAGACGATCATCGAACGCGCAAAGCCGTCGGCGCGCTCACGCCCGCGCTCCGAACAGGCGCGCGCGCGCAGTATCGTCCAGCGCACGCCATCGCCCCGGTTCCAGATCGTCCAGATCGAGGCCGCCGACCGCGACGCGATGCAGCGTCTCGACGTGATTGCCGACCGCGGCGAACATCCGTCGCGCCTGGTGATAACGGCCTTCATGCAAGGTCAGCCGCGCGTGCAACGGCGACAGGATGTCCAACACGGCAGGCAATAAGGGTTTGGACTCGGATTCCAACATCAGCATGCCCGAGGCGAAGACTTCGATCTCGTCGCCGCGCAATGGCCGCGCCAGGGTCGCTTCATAGACTTTCGGCATGACCGATTTCGGCGAAATAATCCGGTGCAGCAAGCCGCCATCGTCGGTCAACAGCAACAACCCGCTGGTGTCGCGATCCAGCCGCCCGACCGTCGACAGCACCGGATCCCGCAAACGGAACCGCTGCGGCAACAGATCGTAGACCAATCGCCCCTGGTCCTTGGTCGAACAGACGTAGCCGACCGGCTTATGCAGCATCAACAATATGCCCTGCGCGGGATCAAGCGGCTCACCGTCGATGCGCACGGTTTCGTGGACCGCATGCACGCCGATTTCGTCGTCGGCATACAGGATTTCACCGTCGGCACCTGTGATGCGGCCCTCGCGGAACATCGCGGCCACCTGCTTACGGCTGCCATAACCAAGATTGGCGATGAGCTTCAACAGTTTCATGCGCGACCGCGTCCACCGGCGCCGCTGCCCTTGACCGCTTCGATCACCTTGAAACCCTGCGCGTCCACGACGACGCGCATCGCGGTGAAATGCGTAGCGAGCACCGACTCGTAGGGCAGATGGCGGTTGGCGACCATCCACAGCCTGCCGCCGGTGACCAATGCTTCCGCCGCCGCCATGATGAAGGCGCGCCCGATGTCCGGTCGCGCGCCCCTGCCATGGCCATGGAACGGCGGATTGCTGACGATCGCATCGTAAGACCGCGTCAACCCGGCCGCGACGTCGCGCCAGAAGAATTCGAGCGCACGACCGCTGGCGATATCGCCCAGATTGCGGCGCGCCAGCGCCAATGCTCTCGCCTCTGCTTCGTACAGATCCAGCGCAACGATGCCCGGGCACTTGCGCAAAACCTCGGCGGAAAGATAACCGTAGCCCGCACCGAGATCGGCGATTCGCCCACGCAGATCCGCGGGCAAGTGCTCGGCCAGCAAGGCCGATGCGGGATCGATGCGATCCCAGGCGAACACGCCGGGCCGGCTGACGAAACGGCCTTCGGCGATCAGCCGCGGCGCATCCAATCCGGACCATCGCGACAACAATTCGTCATCGATCCGCCGCGGATCGATGCATGCCCAGAACACGCGGCAATGTTGCTTGGACAAGCTTCCCGACAAACCGGCCAACGTCTTCAGATCGGCCTCGCCCGATTTCGCGCCCTCCTCGTTGCGCATGCATACGAGCACGGTACCGCCCGGCTCGCAGCATGTGACCGCGCGGGCCATCAGCGCACGAGCCTCTTCGCGCTGACGCGGCGGCAGCAACAACACCATCGGATAGCGCCGGGTCTGGTCAACGGCCTCCGGATCACGTAATGCATACCCGGCACGGACCAAGGCGTCCGCCTCCGGTTTGAAAGTCTGTTCGCATGAAAGCTGCGGCCAGCGCCGCGCCCGCGCTGGCGCGCACATGCGCGCACGCAACCACAGGACGCCGCCATCCGGCCAGGTCAGGCGACTTTCCAACAGCGGCAGGAATAATGTCTCGGCGGCGGAATCGCCGTGATCGGCGGTCATCCTGGGGCCCTCTCCGGGGAAGTCGCGGAGTTTAGGGCCTGTTAACGCGATTCGGGGGCATTGCGTTGCGAATTCAGCGGCGTGCCTGCGGGCGCGCCGCTGAAACACAACCCGTCGGGCGGTCATGCCGAAGGCGCGCGGCGTCATCGCAGACACGTGATCGATGGATTGGCCGGAGCAACTCCGGGCATGCTGCGTAGGTGCGACGCACTTCAGAAATCGCGCCTTCCCGATATGACGTCCGCCCAATGCGGCGGCCGCTCAGAATGACATGCGCACCCGTATCGGAGCCGGCACGGACTTTTCGTCGCTCGCCCCGTGCGCGCGGCCGAGGCCGGCCTTGCCGCGCAGCGCGTCGACATCGTGGATTCTGACGATATTGCGATGGCAACTGATCATGCCGGTACGCCGCCATTCCTGCAGTTGCGCATTGAGTTTTGGGCGGCTGACATTGACCATCGCCGCCAGAATGCTCTGGGTGGGCGGCAGTTCGACTTCGACCACGCCGCTGCGCGCGCCCGCTTCGCCGCGCATCATCGACAGCATGCGCCGGGCCAGCCTCGATTCGAGCTGATGCAGACACAGGATCTCCATCGAATCAACCGCACGACGGAAGCGCTCGTGGAGCAGGCTGTGCACGCGCTGCATCAGCAGCGGATTTTCCAACAACGGTTGGAAATGCCGACGCGGAATCAACAGCGCAGACACCGGTCCGTACGCCATCGCCGTGAAACTCCTGGGGCTGCCGTCGACCAGAGCCATCTCATCGACCGTGTCGTCGGTTTCGATGGTGTCAAGGATCAGTTCCTGCCCCTTGGGGCCATAGAGGATCTTGTAGATCCGTCCCTGCGCGACCAAGCCCAGGAATTCGCCCGGATCGTTCTTGAAGAACAGGACTTCGCCTTCGTCGAGCCGACGCTCGATGCTGCAAGCGACGACATGATCGATCAGCGCCTCTGGCATGCCACGAAACATCGCCGAGCGCGCGACCGCGTCCCTGCGCCGTTCCATGCCGGCATTGTGTTCGCGTGTCAGGGGCATGCGCGCACTGCCCCGGCGCGACGCAGCGGATGCGGCGTCGACCATTGTGTGCCGAATCGATGCGGGTCTCGCATCGAACACGGCCGATTGACGGCTTGCGGAGCGCCGTTTGCGCAACGCATCGATCCCCCCTTTCCCTGGTAACTACTCCATATCGGAAGCCGGCGCCACCGCAACTGCGTGCCGTCTGCAAACGGTGATTTCGAATCCGACGGATAACCTGCCCAGGGGTGCGTTCCGTTTCATCAGATGCGAATGGCGTCGGGACGCGCGGTGTCCCCGCCATTGGCTCCGTCAGCGATTGCGGAACGCATTCAGCACGGTCAGCAGACTGGTCAGGTTGTCCGCGATACCGGTCTGCGCGACTTTCTCGCTTGCACCAGCGGCGGCCGTCGTACTGAGACTGTAGATCTGCATCACGCCCTGGTTCGCCGCCGCCAGCGCCAGCGTGTTCTGCTGTTGCTGCGCCGCGACTGCATTCTGGAACAGGATACCAGTCGAATGCGCCAGGCTCTGGTAGATCGCGCTCATCGCGAAGGCCGGGGATTCTCCGATGACCTTCACATTGCTCTGCGTTACTGCATCGGTGATCTGAGTGTTGACGTAAGGATATGCCATGAAATTCTCCTGGGTTCATTCGGCCGTCGGGAAAACCCGGAGGCGCGCGGGATCGCCCGGATTACGGATTCGGATTGAACGCGTTGAGCACGGTCAGGAGGCTGGTCAGATTGTCGGCGACGCCGGTCTGCGCAACCTTCTCGGTGGCGCCTGCAGCGGCGGTGGTATCGACGGTGTAGATCTGCATCACGCCCTGGTTGGAAGCCGCCAGCGACAGGGTGTTCTGCTGCTGCTGCGCCGCGATCGCGTTCTCGAACAGGATGCCGGTCGAGTGCGCGAGCGTCTGATACATCGAACTCATCGCGAAAGCCGGCGATTCGGCGATCACCTTCACGTTCGACTGGGTCACGGCATCGGTGATCTGGGTATTGACTAGAAGCGTCATCGTGTTGTCCTCTGGTTGGTGGGAACTTCACCGCGTTCCGTGCAGATTGCGGCGGTCATGCGATGCCTGCCGGTCAGGACAGGGATCGGATACTCTTGATCAACTCGGCCATGGTCGCCATGGCCACATCGTCGGAAACGCCGGTCTGGGCGAGTTTCTGCCCGTCCCCGGCGGACGCGACGGGTTCGAGACCATACATTTGCAGAATGCCGACGTTGGTCGCTGCCATCGACATGGTGTTCTGACGCTGCTGGGTCGCGACCGCGTTCTCGAACAGAATACCCATCGAATGGGCTTCGCTCTGGTACACCAACCCCATCGCCATCGCCGGCGACTCGCCGACGACCGCTGTGGTCGATTGGGTCACCGCGTCCGTGATTTGCTTGTCGACTTCTTCGGTCATCGTGGCTTGCCTCCCGTGGGATGTATTCGAACCGGCCATGCAACCTCCTTAAACGCCGGAATCCGGACGCCGTGAACCGGAAGCGCTGCGACTTCTCGATAACTTGAGCTTCGGCATCCGCGCGGACTTGGCCTTGCGCGCGCTGTCACTGACGGCATTGCTCGCATCACGTCGTCCGACTTCACGCTGTACGCTTTCGATCACCACTTTGAGTTGCTGCCTGAGCGGCTCGAGCTTGCTCTGCAGATGGCGATCGACCTCTTCACGCACGACCTCGGCCAGGCCGTCGGCTGCTTTCGCGATCATGGCGTCGCGGCCGCCGTCGCCATTCGTGGGCGCTGGCAGCTGCGCGCCAGCCAGGCGCATCTTAGCCGCGGCGATCACCTCCGCGAAGAGCCCGCACAAGGCCTGTTCGTCGCGAACAGCCCTGACGGGCATCGGCTTCGCCGCAGCGACGATTGCGTGCGTCAGCTGCCTGGTGACGCGCGCGCGTTCCTCGTCGATCAGCTTCGACGCCTGTTGCTTCGCCGTGGATAACACCTCATACGCCCGCTGCGGCGCGCTCACCGCCGCGGCCGGAACGCCAGCTGCGGCGCCGGACGCCGTGTCGGCATTGACCGTTTCGCCGCGAGCGCGCTCCTGCGACTGATCGACCCACCATTTGGCGAAGCGCTCCGCTTGCGCCGCAAGTTCATTTTTGCCTCCGCTCATCGCCGTATCACTCCCGCACACTCATATGCCCAGCAAGCGCGCGATCGCCAGCATTACCTGGGGGTCGCGCAGCCGTTCATGGAGTTGATGCATGCGCGCATCGTGATCCGCGCGCGATTGAACGCTTGACTCCGACGTCCCGATGTTGTCGTGCTCTTCGAACAGGTAATGCATGATTTCTTCCATTCCGTCGTCCATCCCACCGTCTCCATCTCCGCCTTACGGTCCTGTCCGTCATCGCCAGGCATCGCGATGCGCTCTCGTTGCGGGCCCCATGCGCGACTCGGGCGACGGACTCCGAAACGCTAACGCCTCTTCTGGCGCACCACCACCACCGACGATGGCGCCTTATAGCCCTCGAAGGTGACGAGCACATGCCCTTCGTCTGCGATAGGCGGCGCGTTCTCGCTCACAGTGGTGCTCCAATACGCGCCCGCGACACGAAGCATCAGCACCTGCAGCGTATCGAGCATGGCGTTGTTCACGCGGGTCTGGCCGGCCGGCAACAACCGATAGGCGACCATGAACAGCATGCGCAGAAACTCGTCCTGCAGATCGGTGTGCTCGACGCCTTGTCCGTCCGCCCCGAGCAGATAGGAGCGCCAGTTCTGGAACACGGTGCAGACCCGCGCCATCGCCTGGAACCAGTACGCGCGCGAAGTCAGTCCACCGATAATCTCCAGCACCAGATGTTTGTACATGCCGTAAGTGTCATCGACTTCGCCCGCGATCGGACCGAGCGCGGCATCGAGGATTTCGAGGATGCGCTGTTGATTCACTTCGTTATCGAGGATCTCGCGCAGGGTGCCTTGGCCGCGGCTGATTTCCATCAGCGTCTGCGCCTGCGCCTGAGTCAAAGAATCGCTGCCCATATAGGCCACCGCATCGCTCGCCGCGACCAGCACGTCGGTTTCGATATAGCCTTCAAGGTGGCGGAATCCCTTGTTGATGCGATACCCCTCGCGCGAACCGAACAGGCCCGCCGCGCCGGTGATGGCGTTACTGCCCAGATTGGTGTCGAACGCGATGAGCGGAAACTTGGCGCCGACGTAACTGCGATAATAGAAATCGTGACCCAGACGCAGCGCGTAGATCGACTCCGGGGCAGTGAGCAACTCGTAATACGTCGATCCGTTCTGCTGTTCGGGAGGCTTGTCCTCCAACGCCTCGGTGATCGCCATCGCATTGCGCTTGCCGTTGTAAGCCACCCTTTCGCGGGTCAAAGCGCTGTTGATGTCGAATCTGTGCAGAAGCGTGCCTTTCCAGGTCAGGGAATTGTCGCGGAACATCTCGTCGAACAAGCCGGAGACGCCATTCAGCTTGTGCGCCGCCGCACCATGGGTGCCCAGCGCGTTGTCGGCCTGCTTCAGCCCGGTGTTGTATCCGCAGCGGACGATATAGCCACTGTATTTCCGCCAAAATCCGTCGCTAGCCGGTTCCGACGAATTGGCGAGGCAGTACCCGATCATCGATCGGTTGTCTGAACCTGAGCCGGCGCCCTCGCCGCAATGGATATGCACGGCCATGGCGTTCGCCCGGCTGTTGTCGACATCTCCGAACGGCAGCACCGCCTCTCCAGAGGCATTGACCAGAAATTCAAACAGCGTGGCGTAATTGGATACCTTGTTCTCGGTGCCGAGCAGATCGAGTCCGATAATGTTGGCATTGCCCTGGCTGACCAGCAGCGGCAGGATCTTGTCGTTGAGATCGCGCCGCAGCGCGTCCTTCGATATGTAGCCGCTCGGCGTATGTGCGAGCAGGTTGTAACGAGTATCGAAGCGCTGATTGAACGCGATCGACACGGCGCTGGCGTTGGCGATCTCATCGACGCCTATCGCGACCTGATTGCACAGCACGCCGCTCTGTTTGAGATAGGCGTAGGTCGCCAGCATCCACTGCTGATAGAGCCCTCTTCCGGCCGGACTTTCCAACAACTGCTTCATCATCGCCGACCGGCTCTTGTACACGTCGTCGAACGGGGTGTATTTGTTGGCACTGTAGATCTTCCGGTTGAAATACCTCAGATATTCCAGCAGCGACTGTTCGTCGCGCGGTCCGATACCGGGAAGCACCACATTGCGCACCGCGCGATACAGCGTCGGCGCGCTGGCCGGCGCAGCCACGACCTCTTCCGGCAACAGCCATCGCTGCGCCAGCAGCACGCAAGCGACATAGATGTTCTCGGCCGCGCATTCGCCGCGCTCGTAGAGCACCGGATTGGCGCGGGTCGACAACAATGCGAACGGGTTTTCACGCTCCATCCACGCCAGCGCATGGACGAACAACGCTTTCTGCCCGACCATTTCCGCCGTGCGCTCATCGTTACCGCCAAGCAGCCCCAGCAGCGACAATTCGCGGTCTTTCTCCCAGGTCGTGGTGATCTCGCCCTGGCCCAAATCGTATTTGATGAGGTAGTTGATCTCCGCCCGCGGCCCGCGATCGACCGGCAATATCCCCCCGAAATGACTGTGGTAGTCGTAGGGATAACGTTTTATCGAGGCATCCGAGGTCAGTTGAAAATAGGCCATGCTCCTGCTCCGACTCGATTCGGTAGTGACTGTCCTTGCGCATCAGCGTTTGCGCGCCGGTATCGGCGCCGGGCACGGATGCGCACCGGTCCCGCGCTCCGGCACGCATCCGGCCGGCTTTAACCCTTGGTGCGGTCGAGCAGATCGGAATACTTGCTGATGCTTTGGTCGATCTTGTCGATCGCGAAACTGGCGGATTCCGCTTCCATCGCGCCCGCCGCCGCGGCGACGGCGGCGGCGATGCCCATCAGGATGTCGGTCGCGAGCACGCCGAGCGCCTGTTCGGCGGCTTGCGGCAACTTGTCCTCGACGAAATCCTGCGTCATCTGCTTCAGCAGCACCGCCTGGCTGGCCAGTGCGAGTTTGCTCACCCCATCGAAATAGGCCGCCGCCGACTGCGCGACCAAACCCGACGCCTGGGTGATCATCATGTTCGGACCAATCGCGATCTGCGATGCGGCGTAAGCCGTCGTTTCCGCATTGGTGGTGCGCACCGCCTGCACGATCTTTTGATTGAGTTCGGAACTGTCGGGCGGATCGGCGGCCATCTGCGCGAACAGCTGGTCGGTCATCTCCTTCAGTCTCGTCGGGCCCGGTTGCGCCGCCTGAGCAGGCTGCGCAGTTGCAGCGGCAGGAGCGTCGACGCCGGAAGCGCCGCCTGCGCCTGGCGCTGCGCCTGCCCCCGGATCCGCGCCTGGATCAGCGCCTGCAATCGTCGCTGCATCGCTTGCGGGTCGAATCCGATCCGGGTCGTCCGCGTGGCTGTGTTCGGGCGGCTGCTCATCGTTGCGTGCTCCTGTGGCCGACGGAACCTCGGTGCCGGCTGCGGTCGGTGCGTCGTCTTTCTGCGCCGAGCTCGCACCGTCGCTCTTATCCGCACCGGATTTGGATTTCTTGCTCCAGAATGGAAAAGGCATCGCTCGTCACTCCTGTAAGCGTTCGTTCAAAATCTCCGCATGCTTCACGTCGCGTCCTCGTTCGGTCGTGGATCGCGCCATCGCCTCTCTGCTCCTTGCTCCACGCGCCTGCTAGGCAACCGCGGAGCTCGCGTGGATTTTTTGAACGGGCTCCAGGCACTGCGACTGCGCGATGGGATCAACCACCGCCGCCGCCTCCGCCACCACCGCCGCTTTCGCCGATCGCCATGATCAACGTGGCGGCTTTGGAGACGACCGCGGTCGAAATCTGGTTCAGCACCTGCTGGCTGTGCACTGCGTTCTGCAGCGAAATCCCGACCGAATGGCTGGCCACCTGATAAAGCGCCGCGATCGCCTGTGCAGGCGCCTCGGCGACGACCTTGACGTTGGTCTGAGTGACTGCATCCGTGATCTGCTCATTCACACCTGCCATGTCTTCTCCTCGGCCACATCGGTGATTTGGCTGTCCGCCGCGCCATCCAGCAGCGCGTCGATGTAAGAACTAGAACGCCGTCGCGCAACGGCTGTGAACCAGCTGTCAGACTTCATCCTCGTCGAGAGAATTGCGCAACCTG
The DNA here is from genome assembly GCA_008015095.1 of Lysobacteraceae bacterium. GTDB lineage: Bacteria > Pseudomonadota > Gammaproteobacteria > Xanthomonadales > Xanthomonadaceae > Lysobacter_I. Next base: position 20,170 of record SSEV01000173.1, read on the forward strand.
CGCCGCAACAGCTGAATCCGCTTGCGCGCGACCGATTCGTTGATCCGCAAGCGATCGGCGATCACCGGATACGACAGGTCGTCGATGAAGCGATAGGAGAACAAGCGGCGATGTTCTTCCTTCATCGTCGCCACGACGGAAAACACCCGGCGTAACTGCTGCTCGATCTCCAACCCCTGCGGGTCATGGGATAGCCCGTGGCGCGGTTCGGCGGCGATCTCCTCATCACCGGAAAACTCGATGACCCGCTCTTCGCGGCCGTTGCGCCTGACGCTGTCGAGAAAGACATGGCGCAAGACCACAAACAGGAATCCGTTCGGATCGTTCAGCATCTCCGGCGAGCGACGCATGAACACCAGCGCTTTCAGCGCAGTGCTCGCGATCAGATCCTCCGCGCGATCGGCCTGCCCGCTGGTCAGGCGCAAGGCACGTCTGCGCAGATCGGGCAATACCGCATTCCAGGCATTCACGAACATCTCATCGGCCGTGCGATGACGGACCTGACACCCTCGGGTGCCGCTGCGCCCCTGTTCCATCGTCGTTCCACCTTCCATAGTCCGGCGCACAGTCTTGTCGCGACCGCACGCGAAGCGCTGTCACCTGGGTAACAGCGCTTGACCGGCTTTACGGAAAGCTGCGTCCCGATCGGGACGCATCGAACGCGATGGATGAAGTCGGCGCTGTCAGCCGCGTTCGATCTCGCGCAGCGTCGCGGTGGGCGGCGCATCAAGCACGCGTCGCGTCGCGAGTAGACCGGCCGCGAGGGCGGCCAGCGCGCCCAGGGCAGCGCCCGCGAACACCATGGTCACATCGACCCGCCACGGCAGATCGAACACGCGCACCGCGATCACGCCTGCGAGCGTGGAGGCGGCGACCGCCGCGACCAGCCCCGACAACACGCCGATCGCGATGAACTCCGATGCCTGCGCCAAGCGCAACTGGCCGCGGCTGGCGCCAAGCGAGCGCATCACCGCGCCCTCATGCAGCCGCTCGTCCTGACTGGCGCTGACCGCGGCCAACAGCACCAGCACGCCAGCGGCGAGCGAGAACCAGAACACCACCTGCACCACCATCGCCACCTGATCCCCGATGCCGCGCACCTGGGTCAGGATCGCATCGACGTCGATCACCGAGAGATTCGGGAAGCGTTCGACCAGCGTCGCGGTGAAATTGGCGCGGTCGGCGGGCACTTTCACCGCGGTGATGTAGCTCGCGGGATAGTCGTCGAGCGCGCCAGGCGATGCGATGACGAAGAAATTCGGGCGGAAGCTTTCCCATTCGACCTTGCGCAGGCTGGTGATCGTCGCCTCGAAACGCTGGCCTGCGATGTCAAACGTGATCCGATCGCCAAGCTTCCATCCCAGCGTGTTCGCGAAATCCTCTTCGACAGAAAGTTCCGGGCGCGCGGGCCCGCGCGCCGGCCAGAACCGGCCTGCGATCACCTTGTTGTCGGGGCTCACGCGGTCGGCCACCGAAAGATTGAATTCGCGCTCGGCCAGACGTTGCGCGCGCATGCCCTGCTGCGCGTAATCGGCGCCAACGGCGGCTTTGCCGTTGCGCGCGATCAAGCGTCCGCGCACCATGGGATACAGCTGCGGCGGCGCCATCCCCTGTTCGGCGATCGTATCGCGCACGGCTTCAATCTGATCGGATTGGACGTTGATCACGAATCGGTTCGGCGCATCCGCCGACAGCGACAAGCGCCAACGATCGAGCAGGTCCGTGCGTACGAAGGTCAGCAGCAGCAGGGCCATCAGCCCCAGGCCGAGCGCGGATACCTGGGCGATGCTGGTGCCGGCGCGACGACTGACATTGGCCAGGCCATAGCGCAGGCTGCCGCGCAGACGCGCGCGCATGCGCCGTACCAGCAGGATCAGCGCATAGGCCAAGGCGGCCAATACCGCCAGGGTCGAGACGATGCCGAGCAGCATGCTCAACGCCAGCGTCGCCGAGCCCGCTTGCCACCACAACATCGCGCCGAGCCCGGACAGGCCGAGGGCAGCGACCAGCCATGCGCTGGGTTCGACGCGATCCAAATCGCGCCGCAACACGCGCAACGCCGGCACCCGGCGCAACGCCAACACCGGCGGCGCTCCGAAGGCGAGCAGAACGATCAGTCCCACCGCGAGCCCGCGCAGGGCGGGCCACGGCCCTGGCGGCGGAATCGAGATCTGCAGCACGCTCGCAAGCCATAATCCAATGGCCCATTGCATCGCGAATGCGATCGCGACGCCGATCAGGCTGGCGATCACACCAAGGATCAGCAGTTCGCCGATATGGATCCCGGCCAGTGTGCGCTGACTGGCGCCGAGACAGCGCATCACCGCCGCGCCGGAGAGATGTCGTTCGCTGTGCCTGCGCGCGGCCATCGCCACCGCCACCGCAGCCAGCACCACCGACACCAGCGCAGCCAGCCCGAGAAAACGCCCGGCGCGATCAAGCGCTGAACGGATTTCCGGGCGCGCATCGCCGATGGTCTCCAGACGTTGTCCGCGCCCAAGCGCGGCGCGCGCTTTGCGCACGAACCCTTCCACCGCCGTGGCATCGCCGGCCACCACGAGTTTGTAGCCGACGCGGCTGCCCTGCTGGATCAGGCCGGTCGCGCGCAGATCCTCCAGCGACAGGAATACTTTCGGCGCGACATTGAAATAGTCGATCGCGCCATCCGGCTCTTGCAGCACCAGAGCGGCAAGACGCAATTCGCTTTCGCCCACGCCAACGATATCGCCAGGCCTCGCATTCAAGGCGTCGGCGCCGGAACGGCTAAGCCAGATCGTTCCGCGCGCTGGGCCGCCGGCGACCTCGCGCTCACCGCGCGCGTCGACGATTCGAAACCTGCCGCGCAACGGAAACGCCGGCCCCAACGCACGCAGTTCGCCCAACTGCAAACGCGCCGCGCCGCCGCTGCCGACACGGATCATGCTCGGCAACTCCACGACCTCTGCGCGGCGTAATCCCTTCGCGGCTGCGGCGGGGCTGATCGGGCCGCGAATCGGCAGGTCGGCGCGCACCACCGCGTCGCCACCGAGCAGTCGATTCGCTTCGATCGCCAGAGCGCGGTCTGCGCGGTCGGTGACGAAGCCCACCGCGCTGACCGCGACCACCGCCAGAACCAGGGCGGCCGCCAGTATGCGGATATCCCCGGCTGCGAGATCGCGTCGCAACTGACGCCAGGCCAGACGGAGCAGTCTCATCGGCGTCTCCATGCACGTGATGCGCCGGCTATCCGCCATTTCGGAACGCTGCGTCGCGCAGGCATCGTCGTGCTCATGCCGCCACCAAGCGGCCGCTGTCGAGACGCAACACGCGATGACAGCGCGAAGCGAGATGTTCGTCGTGCGTCACCAGCACCAGGGTGGTGCCCGCATCGGCATTCAAACCGAACAGTTGATCGATGATGGCCTTGCCGGTACGGGTGTCGAGATTGCCGGTGGGTTCGTCCGCGAAGAGCAATGCAGGCCGGGTCACGAACGCGCGGGCCAAGGCGACCCGCTGCTGTTCGCCTCCGGACAACTGGCGCGGATAATGGCCCAGTCGCTCGCCGAGGCCGACCTTCTCCAGGATCTCGCGCGCGGGCGCATGCGCATCGGCGTCGCCGCGCAGTTCCAAAGGCAGCATCACGTTCTCCAACGCGGTCAGCGATGGCAGCAATTGGAAACTCTGGAACACGAAGCCGACCTTCTCGCCGCGGATTCGCGCACGGCCGTCCTCATTCAAGGCCGACAGTTCGACGCCGTCCAACCACACCCGCCCATCGCTGGGAACATCGAGTCCCGCCATGAGCGCCAGCAGCGTGCTCTTGCCCGATCCCGAGGCGCCTACGATCGCCACGCTGTCCCCGGACGCGATCGAAAACCCGATCTTGTCGAGAATGACTAATTCCCCATCGGGCAGACGCACCCGCTTGCCGAGATGCTCGACCGCCAGTGCGGGCGCCCCCCCCTCCGCAAGGGCAGGCCCGACGGGCCCGGAAGATGCAGGAGAGACGTCCGTTTGCAGTGTCATCGGCATCACCGGCGGCAGAAGAACGTCCGATATTGGGCGAAGCCGGCATGAACGCAAGAGCGGGATGACAGGACTTTGGTCATGGTTCGCACACAGGGGTGCGCAAAGGGCGGGCAATCCGCGGCATTCGCGCACGATGCGCCGCCCGCATTGGGCCGTGACCGTCGATTGCCGATGGGCTGTCGTCAATGATTCGCCAGGGTCTATCAGGCGTCTCTCTTTGCGGCGCGCACCCGCAGAACCGGCGCGGAACGCGCGGAGAGATCGAACACGCGCTTACAGCCAACCTTTCTGTCGCGCCAATCGGTATGCCTCGATGCGATTGCCGACGCCGAGTTTGCCGATGGCCTCGGACAGGTAATTGCGCACGGTGCCTTGTGAGAGATGCAATTGCGCGGCGATCTCACCGGCGGAATGGCCCTCTCCGGCGAGGCGGAGCACCTGGCGCTCGCGATCGTTCAGCGGATCGGCTTCGGACCATGCTTCCAGAGCGAGTTGGGGGTCGATGGCGCGACCGCCGCGATGAACTTTGCGCAAGGCGTCCGCGAGTTGTTCCGCGGGCGCATCCTTGAGCAGATAACCCGACACGCCGGCATCGAGCGCGCGGCGCAGGTAGCCGCTGCGCGCGAAGGTCGTCACGATCACCACCTTCGTCGGCAACGCATGGCGTTGGATGCGCTGCGCGCGTCCGAGCCCGGTCAGCCCCCGCCTTTCGACATCGGTGACCAGCAGGTCCGGCCGATGATGCTGCAGCTCGCGCCAGGCGCTTTCGCCATCGGCAGTGGCGGCCACCACATCGATATCGGCTTCCAGCGACAACAAGGCGCCGAGCGCGCCACGCACCATCGCCTGATCCTCGGCGAGCAGCACGCGAATCAAACGGCGGACTCCGTCTGCCGCGCGGCGGACTCGACGCGCACGGCGACGCGCGCTTCGACCTGCGTGCCGCGCCCTTGAGCGGATTCGATCCGCAGCGATCCGCCTAACGCTTCGATCCGTTCGCGCATGCCCGCTAGGCCATTGCCGGGCACGATCGCCCCTCCGCGACCATCATCGCTGATCCGCAACACGGCCAAGCAGTCGCGAATCTCGAGCGCTACATCGGCGCGCGCGGCGCATGCGTGGCGCTGGATGTTGATCACCGCTTCGCGCAGAGTCAGCGCCAACGCGGTTTCGATCTCCGGCGAGAGAGCGACCGCTTCGGGATCGCCACTGCCCCCGTCACTCCCGAGCCGCGAGATCAATTCCACGCCTTCATATTCCAACAGCAACTTCGCCGCGGCGAGTTCCGCGGCGATGCCGGCCGCACGGATGCCGCTGACCGCAGTGCGTACCTGACTCAGGGTCGCGCGCGCGACCTCGGCCACTTCGACGATTTCGGCGCGCGCCCGCGCGCGCGCGGCCTCGTCGTCGCCATGCTGCAACAGTCTGCCGGCGAGTTCCGATTTCAACGCGATCATCGACAACGTGTGCCCGAGCAGATCATGCAGATCGCGACCGATGCGCTCGCGCTCGGCGAAAGCGGCGAGACGGCGCACTTCGTCGTGCGAGAGTTTCAATTCGGCGCGTTTTCGGGTGTTCTCGATGAACTGGTGATTGCCGAAAAATACGCCGACCATCATGATGATGGTCACCAGAAAAATGAACACCGGATAGCGCAGCCAGAGGATTTCCAGCAGGAGCGCCGTCGCGATGAGCGCCATCCAGGCCACGCGCCGCCACAGTGGGCCGCCGATCGTGGCGGCCAGGCCACTGGCGTAGACCGTGTAGCAATTGGCGAAGGCGTTGACCGGCAACAACAGATGGCCCAGCGCGGCGATGGCGAGCATGCAGGCGACGGCGCGTGGGCCGTCGAAGCGATAACTGGCGAAGTACAGCGGCAGGAAGACCAGGATCGACAACAGCGTCGCCCCCAGCATCGGCCGCACCGGCCCGGCCCATTGTTCGGCCCCGCCGCCTATCCAGCGCAGGAACAAAGGCATGAACAGGAAAGCCAGATACGCCAGGGTGTAGAACGGCATCCAGCCCAATCCCAGAGACTCCGGCACTAGGCGCGCGCGCCAGCGCAACAGCGTCGAAATCGCGGCGCCAGACACGGGCGCGGTAGACACGGGTGCGGCTGGCGTAGATGCGCTCATAGTCTGACCGGCCTCCACCCCGGATCAACGCAACTCTACCTGATCGATGCGTACGACGAAGTCGCCTTCCGGTTGTCCCGCGGTGATCGCGATGCCGCGCAGATTCGCCAGATCAGCACCCGCGAATCCCGACAGCGGCAGGCGCACCTCGCGCCACTGCGCGTCGGCGGCGAACGTCTGCATGCTCGGCATCCCTTGCGTCGACGCGCCGGAGAACAGCATCGCGGTGTAGCGGCGGCCATCGCCACGCGCCTGGAACACCAGTTCGCGGCGCGAGGTCGCGTCGACCGGCATCATCGGTGTCTCGTTCGGGAAGAACATCATGCCCGCCCACGGGAAGGCGAAACCGGCGCGGATGCTGCCGCTGATCTCAAGCGCCCCGCGCGAACCTTCGGCGCCGCCTTCGACCCAGCGATGGGCGGCGACGGAAGCGCCACCGGCGATCTGGTCGGTAGTCGGCTGCCAACTGCCGAACTTCGCGCGCACTTCACCATCGTCGAAATCGCTGATCAGCGGCTGCTGCGGCAACGCCGCCGCGACGTCCGCGGACTTGGCCGGCGCGCGACTCACGGCATGACCGTTCTTCCACACGCCGATGATGCGGCGGGAATCGGTGATCTCCCGCGTGGGGTCGCCTTCGACCAGCAGCAGATCCGCGCGCATGCCCGGCGCGATGCGCCCGCGGTCCTTCAGACCGAAACGCCGCGCAGGCGTCGAGGTCGCCGCAGCCAGGGCCTGCGCAGGGCTCAAGCCCGCGCGCACCAGCAGCTCGAGTTCGCCATGCATGCTCGCGCCGTGCGCGGTGCCGGGGTTGCCGGCATCGGTCCCGGCCAGGATATCGACACCGGCCGCATGCAGTGCGCGCACGTTCGCGATCGCGTCGTTCAACACTGCTGGTCGCGCCGCCGCATTGCCGAAACTCGCTTGCAGACTATCGCGCTGACTCGGGCTCAACCAGGGCCGCAAACGTGCGTCCTCGCCCAGGGCGCGACCCTCGTCGGCGCGCGCGATCGTCGCCAGCACCGAGAGGGTCGGTATGACGAATAGCCGGCGTTTTTCCGCGGCGGCCACGAATTCGGCGTCGCCCGGTTCGCCGAAAACATGGACCAAGCCATCGGCCCCCGCGGCGATGGCAGCCTTGCCGTCGCGCAAGCGCGAGACATGAACCACGCCCAGTTTGTCGCGCGCATGCGCGGCGGTGATAGCGGCTCCGGCCTGCGCCGCGGTGATCGTAGGCAGCCGTCGGCTCTCGCTGTGCGCGCTGAAATCCTCAAGGATCAGCTTGAGATAGTCGGAGCCCTCATCGATCCGCGCGATGGCGAATGCTGCCGCATCGCCGTCGGCGGCGAGCGTCGGCACATTCATGCCGTACTGCGTGCCATGACCGCCGGGCGCGGTGACCGCGGCGCCGGCGCTCCAGAGATCGGCCTGATCGGTGCGTTGCAGCGATTCGCGCTCGCGTTTGAGTTCAGGCAAACGTGTCCAGTCGCCGAGCATGTCAAGTTCGGCGGTGACGCCGAAGCGCAAGGCCTCGCGCCGGGCCTCGCCCCAACTGTGCGTGTGCGCATCGATCAGGCCCGGCAGCAGCGTCTTGCCCGCGCCATCAATGATCTCGATGTCGCCCGGCAGATCGAGACCGCGGCCGACGGCGACGATGCGCCCGTCGCGCACCAGCACATCGGTGCGCGGCAAAACGCGCATACCGTCGAACACGCGCACATCGCGCAAGGCGAGATCGTTCGTCGCTTGCGCCTGCGCAGCGGCCGCGTCGCGTGACGCAGGATCGCTCTGCGCGGTCACTGCGATGGCGAGCACTGCGGCCAAGGCGCCGACGGCAAGGACTTCGGGCAGACGTTTCATCAAGGCTTCTCCTGACAGGGGGCTGAAAACGGCTATCCGGGTCGTTTTCAATTCGCCGGCCCGGCGCATATCCGGACCGGCCGCGTTAGAGGTGGATGCGAAGACGTTCCGCGAGGCTGGATGTGACCCCTGACGGCGTCAGTCCTGCAAGCGGCGCAGTGCGAGGAATAAAAACACGGCAGTGAAGGTCACAAGTACGGCGATGTGCAGTGCGAGGCTGCCGCCAGCGTCCATTCCGATCACTTTCAGTGCGATCTGCGCATGGTGGTAGGACGGCCAGACCGGCGCGATCTGATTCACCGGTTCCGGCAGCATCCGCAACGGGATCCACAAACCAGACAGGAACGCCATCGGCAGGAAAATCAGGTTGACCACCGCCGGCGCGCCCTGCCCTCCGACCAGCGTGCCGATGAACAGACCCAATGCGCTGAACGGCAATACCCCGATCACATTGATCGCGAACAGCAAGGCCCATTGCGCGGGCCGCAGCGTCACTCCGGCCAGGCCTGCGGCGATGACCGCCAGCAGCACCGAGATCATCGCGCTGAACATCGCCGCCATCGCCATCTTGGCCAACAGATGCGCGCCCGGTGGCATCGGCAAGGCGCGTTTGTAGGTCAGAAAGCCCTGTTCGCGTTCGATCGCCAACGTCACGCCGAACGCGAACAAGCCCGTCGCCATCGCGCCGAATACGCCATACGTGGCCAACAGATATCGCGCCGCCTGACCACCGGGCGATTGGCCGAGCACGACGCCGAACAACAGATAAAACAAGGCCGGGAACAACAGCGACGGCAGCGCGAACGAGGGCGTGCGCAACAGCCGCAGGCATTCGTATTTGGCTTCAAGCACATAACTGCGCCAGACCGGATGCGCCGCGGCGTCGCGAAGCATGGCGTCGACGCGTGGGCCAGCGCCGACGCCTGACGCGCCGCCCCGTCCGTCGTCGGCCGCAACATCGAGTCGGGCCGCGAGATCGTTTGCGGTCTGCGCTTCCATCTTGACGCGGTTCATGCGGCCTCCCGTTCGGAACCATTCGGACTTTCATTGACGGCCGTGCCGCCGCTGACCGCATCGTCGCGGGTGATTTCGACGAAGGCCTCGGCCAAGCTCGCGCGCCTGACTTCGAGTTCGCTGAGCGTCGCGTCTGCGGTCAGCAGACGGCGCACAAGATCCTCGGCGGCGTCGGTGACGATTTCGACCCGCCCCTCTTGACGACGCACCTCGCGCACTTCGGGCCACGCGGCGATCGTCGCCGGTTCCAACACGCTGCTACAGCGCACCTGGCGCTGGGCGACGCGCGCGCGCACCTCGGCGATGCTGCCGGAGGCGATGATCTTGCCGCGACCGAGCACGACCACTTGGTCGGCCAAGGATTCCGCTTCCTCCAGGTAGTGGGTGGTCAGCAGCACGCCTACCCCTTCCGTCACCAGATGGCGAACCGCCCGCCACAGCGCCGTGCGTGCGCCGACATCCAACCCAGTGCTCGGTTCGTCGAGGAATAGCAAGCGCGGGCGTCCGCAGAGAGCCAGTGCGAACTGCACCCGGCGCTGCTGCCCGCCCGACAATTGCCCGTAACGGCGATCAAGCAGGCCTTCTAACCCGGCCAGCGTGACGCATTCGGTCGTAGGTCTCGGATTCGGGTAATAGCTGCGGGTCAAGGCTAGCAATTCGGCGACCTTCGCATGCTCGGGCACGCCGGCGCTTTGCAACATGACGCCGACACCTCTTTTCGCGGCGAGATCTCCGGGAGGGCGGCCGAAGACCTCCACGAGGCCGCATTCCGGCCGCAGCAGGCCGAGCAACAAGCTCACGGCGGTGGTTTTTCCCGCGCCATTGGCCCCGAGCAGGGCCAATGCCTGGCCGCCGGGAATATCCAGGTCGATCCCGTCGAGGGCGACTCGGGGGCCGAAGCGTTTGCTTGCGCCACGCAGCCGGGCCAGCACCGGAACTTGAGCTTGCATCGATGTTCTCGCGCATCAGGATTCGTGCGCCCAGCCTAGGCGCCCGGCCGGAGGGCAAGTAGTCGCACGCATCAGCCATCGATGATGACGTTTGTCAGCTGACGCGGACGGACGGCTGCTTTACCCTGTGCCGGTCGTGAACGGCCCCGCGACGAACATCGAAGCGCAAAGGAATCTCCGGAAGGCCGAGAAGTTCCACGCGCCACAGATGGCGCGTTCGCGGATCAAGCGCCCAAACGCTTGATCCGGGAGAGCAAGCTCCGGCTTGGCCTGGGCCTGCGAGGTGTGAATAACGCCAAGCGGGTGTTGTTCAGGCCCTCCCAAACGATCGCTGCTCCGGTTGCTCTCGCTTCGCAGCCGGTCCGGGTCACACTTCGAAGCATCGCTACGTCTTTTGGTCCACGATGAACGCCAATTCCGATCTGCTCAAACAACTCCGAATCGACCGCCAGGCCCCGCCGTCGCCCGCGTCGCGGTCCGCCATGTGGATCGGAATCGCCGCCATCGTCGTGATCGGCATCTTCGGCGGCATCGCCTGGTTCATGTTGCGCGGAGGCTCGGCCATCGAAGTGCGCACCGCCAGTGCGACCGCCATCGGCGGCAACAACGGCGCTGGCGCCTCTGTGCTCGACGCCACCGGCTACGTGGTGGCCCGGCGCATGGCGACCGTTTCGGCCAAGATCACCGGCCGCGTGCGCGAAGTGATGATCGAAGAAGGTCAGCGGGTCGACGCAGGCCAGGTCATGGCTACGCTCGATCCGGTCGACGCCGACGCCGAACGCGCGCTCGCCACTTCGCGACTCGACGCCGCGCGCAGCCAGGTCGCGGGCATCCAGGCGCAGTTGAACGAAGCGGAAGCGCAGGCTGCGCGGTTCGGCAAGTTGGTCGGCCAGAAGCTGGTGTCGCGCGCGCAGTTCGACCAGGCGGTCGCGCAACGCGATTCGCTGCGCGCGCAACTGACGACCGCGCAACGCAACGCCCAGGTCGCTGCCGATTCCCTGCGCATCGCCGACAACGGCGTCGACAACACCATCGTCCGCGCGCCGTTCTCCGGCGTAGTCATCGCCAAGGCCGCGCAGCCCGGCGAGATCGTTTCGCCGTTTTCTGCCGGCGGCGGCTTCACCCGCACCGGCATCGGCACCATCGTCGATATGGATTCGCTCGAAGTGGAGGTGGACGTCGGCGAATCCTTCATCGGCCGCGTGCAACCCAAAATGCCGGTCGAGGCCATCCTCAACGCGTATCCCGACTGGAAGATCCCGGCCGAGGTGATCGCGATCATCCCCACCGCAGACCGCGGCAAGGCCACGGTGAAGGTGCGCATTTCGTTCAAGCAGCGCGACGCGCGGATCGTGCCCGACATGGGCGTGCGGGTGAGTTTTCTGGAGACGGCGCAGCCCGAGGCACCGAAACGCCCAATCGGGGTGCTGGTTCCCGCCGCAGCCATCGTCTCGCGCGACGATACCGAGGTGGCGTTCGTCGTCAAAGGCGAAGCTGTCGAGCGCCGCCAAGTAACCACCGGCCGCACCCTGGGCGATGACCGCGAGGTCACCGCGGGTCTGCAGGGCGGCGACACCGTCGTGATCGACCCGCCCGCCGACCTCGCCGATGGCGCCCACGTGCGGTTGATCGATGAATCTGCCGCAGAATGAGCGCCATCAGCAATTCCCGATAGACGCTCGCCTTCACCGAAAATATCGACACCCAGAGGACAGAATCATGGAGACGTTGGTTACGCTGCGCGGGTTGACCAAGACCTATCAGCGCGGGCCGGAAAAGGTCGAAGTCTTGCACGGCATCGATCTCGATATCCCTCAGGGCGATTTCGTCGCGCTGATGGGGCCGTCGGGTTCGGGCAAGACCACGTTGCTCAATCTCATCGGCGGCCTGGACTCGCCCACCGGCGGGGAGATCGAAATCGACGGCGAACGCATCGATCGCATGACGCCAGGGCAACTTTCGCATTGGCGCAGCAACAACGTCGGTTTCGTATTCCAGTTCTACAACCTGATGCCGACCCTCAACGCGCAGAAAAACGTCGAACTGCCGCTGCTGCTGACCCGCCTGGGTGCAGCGCAACGCCGACACAATGCCGAGATCGCGCTCCAGTTGGTCGGTCTGGCCGAACGCGCCAAACACCGCCCGAACGAACTCTCGGGCGGTCAGCAGCAACGCGTGGCGATCGCGCGCGCGATCGTCTCCGATCCCAGACTGCTGATCTGCGACGAGCCGACCGGCGATCTCGACCGGCAGTCTGCGGAAGAGATCCTCAATCTGCTGCAAAGCCTCAATCGCGACCATGGCAAGACCATCGTGATGGTCACCCACGATCCCAAGGCCGCCGATCACGCCCGCCGTACGATCCATCTCGACAAGGGCACGCTGGCCGCGCCCGGCGCCGATGTCGCGCACTGACCCCGCGTACTGACCCGCGCCCGCGCCGCCGCACGCACCGGAGAGCGACATGAAATATCTTCACCTGATCTGGGCCGCACTGATGCGCAGCAAGACCCGGACGCTGCTGACCATGCTTTCGGTGGTCACCGCGTTCCTGCTTTTCGGCATGCTCGATTCGGTCCGGGTGGCCTTCAACTCCAGCGCCAACGTCGACGGTTACGATCGCATGATCGTCGCCTCGCGGCTGTCGATCACGCAGACCCTGCCGATCAGCCTGCACGAGCGAATCAAGGCCGTACCCGGCGTCAGGGGCGTGACCTACGGCAACTGGTTCGGCGGCATCTACAAGGACTCGCGCAATTTCTTCCCCAATTTCGCGGTCAGCCCCGGCTATATGGCGATGTACCCGGAGTACGTGATGAGCGCGGCGCAGATCGCCGCGTTCGAGAACGAACGCACCGGCGCCGTGGTCGGAAAATCCCTGGCCGAGCGCCACGGCTGGAAGATCGGCGACACCATTCCGCTGCAAGCCACCATCTTCCCGACCAAGGGCAGCAACGACTGGGCGTTCAAGCTCGCGGCGATCTTCGAAGTCAAGGATCCCAAGCGGCGCGGCGAGGAGAACGTGCTGATGTTCAATTGGAAATACTTCGACGAGGCCAATGACTACATCAAGAACCAGATCGGCTGGTTCGTCGTGACCCTCGACGACCCGGACAAATCGGCGCAAGTGGCCAAGGCCATCGACGCGATTTCCGAGAATTCGGACCACGAAACCAAGACCCAGACCGAGCAGGCTTTCAATCAGGCGTTCTTCAAACAGTTCGCCGATATCGGCGCGATCGTCACCGCGATCATGGGCGCGGTGTTCTTCACCCTGCTGCTGCTGACCGGCAACACCATGGCCCAAGCGGTGCGCGAACGCATCCCGGAACTCGCGGTGCTCAAGACCATCGGCTTCAGCAACCGGACCGTGCTGTGGCTGGTGCTGGCCGAATCGGTCTTGCTGATCGTGATCGGCGGCATGCTTGGCCTGACGATCGCGATGCTGCTGATGCCCGCCGTAAGCGCGGCCAGCGGCGGCGCGATCCAACTGCCGGGCGTGCCGAAAGAAACCTGGGCGCTCGGCCTGGGCCTGATGATCGCAATCGGCGTCGTCGTCGGCTTGTTGCCGGCGCTGCGCGGAATGCGCCTGAATATCGTCGACGCCCTGGCCGGCCGCTAACGGAGGCGACACGCTCATGTCTGTCATCATCGACTTCACCCGCAAAGCGATCCGCGCGCTGGGCAACGCCATCGTCTGGCTGGTTGCGATAGCCATCCCCGGCGCGCCTTTCCTGTTCGAAACTTTTTCACTGCGCGGCACGACCCACTCGCTCGCCTTCCCGACGATCTATGTCCTGATCGGCGGGCTGTTGCTTTTCTTCGCCTCGGACGACATGAACCGCTTCCGGCTGTGGCGTCAGGGCGGCGGCGTGACCCGGCGTTTTTGCCGCTATCTGATGGGCGCTTGCCTGTTTTTCGCAATTGCCGGTTTCGAGATTTTCTTCCTGTTCGACAAGAGCATGTTCGCGCAGATCCTGCTCTTCGTCTGCGTCGCCGCATTCATCCTGTGGCTGGTGTCGACGCGTAACGGGCATCTGACCATCGAAACCGCCAGGATCGGAATCTCCAGCCTGCCACGGCGCGCCGGCGCTTCGGCCGTGGTGGTGATCGGCATCGCTGGCGTCGTCGCGGTACTGGTGGCGATGCTGGCGATGGGCGAAGGCTTCGCGGCCACGCTGAAAGGCACCGGTAACGACACCAGCGCGATCATCCTGCGCGGCGGCGCGCAGGCCGAAACCAATTCGGTGATCACCCGCGATCAGGTGCCGCTGATCTCCAACCTCGCCGGCATCGCGCGCGGCCCGGATGGCCGCGCGGCGATCTCTCCGGAGCTGTCGCAGGTGGTCAATATGACCACCAAGGCCGACGGCACCGACGCCAACGCCCAACTGCGCGGCGTCGGCGACGCGGCCTGGACGCCGCGCCCGCAGATCAAGATCGTGGAAGGCCGCAAATTCGAAGCGGGGA
>SSEV01000080.1 GCA_008015095.1 Lysobacteraceae bacterium
CGCTAAGCGCCTGTTTCAGCGAGAATCAGCCTCGCGTCGCGAGTGGGGTTGCCACCCATCAGGAATCCCTTCTGGGGACGCGCCGCAGGGCTTTGACCATGCGCTCCACGGCTTCGGCGAGCGCCGTGACCAGCCTGGCCGCGCTGTTCTCGCCCATCCGGGCCGCATACATGGCCTGGATGGCCAGGGATTCCACTTCCACAGCCGAGAGTTTGCCCGCGACGGCTTTCAGGGAATGGGCGAGCGCGGCAATGCCGGCCAGGTCGCCGGTCCGGGCGAAATCCCTCAGACGGTCGGGTGTACCGGCATGGGTTTCCAACACGAGCCGCGTCAGCCGTTCGACGTGGTCTTGACGGTGATGGAATCGATGGTGGAGGGAAGCCCAGTCGACGGGGTCGGTTCCGGGCCTGTCGTTCCTGGTCCAGGCGATTTTGTTCGTAGCGCTCGGCTTCGTCTCGATCCAGTTCTACCGCAAGTGGTATCGCGGCAAGGAAGTGACGAGTGACCAGCCTGCGCTCAACCGTCGCACCGAGCAATTGGTCGGACGCGTGGCGGTGCTCGACCGTGCGATCGAACGCGGCACCGGCCGCGTCCAGATCGCTGACGCCTACTGGGAAGTTTCGGGCCCCGAACTGCCTGCCGGCGCCAGCGTGCGTATCGTCGGCGCCGATGGCATGACGCTGCGAGTCGAATCGGCGGATTGAGCGCGATGACAACACGGACGAGTCTTCGCGCTGTCGTCGCCATATTGCTGGCGGCCTGGATCTCTCCCGTATTGGCCGGAGGTCTGATCGGACGAACGGTTCCGCCCTATCCCAGCGGATTGACCGAACAGCAGGGGAGCTGCATCTCGGGTGGTCCAGGCCATTCGCACGTCTGCGATTACGGCATCGCCGTGCTGGGTAAGGCGCCGGTCCGTGACGGCGAGATTGCCAAGCCGCTATACGTGATCGGGCAACGCATGGTCGGCAATCACAAGGACCGACCCCGCTGGCGAATCACAGATGCGATCAAGCCGCCCCGGGTCAAGCGCGGCTACCTGTTGGAGATCGCGTCTTGCCGACTGGATGGCGACAGCGAGTTGTCGGTGATTGCCGCCGTCGTGCGTTACGGCGAGGAGGAGTATTCCTCGGACGTGATCTGGTCGCGCCGGCTCGATATGGCGTCCGGACGCTTGCTGCCGGTCAAGGCGGGACGCATCGAATGCATCAACCCGGCGGCCGGCATCTGACGACCGTCACCGGATGGATACGAGGGGCCCGCATAGGTCCGTGGGCAGACGCCGATAGCGCTTGATACGGCTTGAAGCGCCCCGCCGACGCTGTCTTGAATCGTCGAGCGCCTTCGGCGGTTCAAACTTCGGACCGCAGGCGCAATAATGCCGGCCTTCCCCGGAGAGACCACGCGATGACCCGCAAGACCATCCTCAACGACGCTCATCGCGCGCTCGGCGCGAAGATGGTCGACTTCGGCGGTTGGGACATGCCGCTCAATTACGGATCGCAGATCGAGGAACACCATCAGGTCCGGCGCGATGCCGGCATGTTCGACGTCTCGCATATGACCGTGGTCGATCTGCGCGGCGCGCGCACGCGGCCGTTCCTGCGCAGGCTGCTAGCCAACTCGATCGAAAAACTGCAGAAACCGGGCAAGGCGTTGTACACCTGCATGCTGAACCCACAGGGCGGGGTGATCGACGATCTGATCGTGTACTTCCTGGCCGAGGATTTCTTCCGCCTGGTGGTCAATGCCGCGACCCGCGACAAGGATCTGGCCTGGATCGCCGCGCAGGCCGCTGACTTCGGCGTCTCCGTGACCGAGCGCGTCGAGCTTGCCATGATCGCGGTGCAAGGCCCGAACGCGCGCGCGCGGGTGATCGGTTTGTTGTCTCCGGATACGGCCGCGGCAGCAGGCAAGATCGGTCGTTTCGCGGCCACCGAAGCGGTGACGCGCGATGGCCTCCCGCTGTTTGTGGCCCGTACCGGGTACACCGGCGAAGACGGTTTCGAAATCATCGTCGCTGAAGATCGGGCGGTCGCCTTGTGGCAGGCGCTGCACGATGCCGGTGTCGCCCCAGCCGGACTGGGCGCCCGGGACACCCTGCGGCTGGAAGCGGGAATGAATCTGTATGGCCAGGATATGGACGAGACCGTCACGCCATTCGAGGCCGGGCTGGATTGGACGGTCGCGCTTGATGACGTCGACGGCGCAAGGCGCGAATTCATCGGTCGCGTCGCCCTCGAAGCTCAGCAATCCAATGGCGTTCCGAGGCGGATGATCGGCGTGGTGATGGACGAAAAGGGCGTGCTTCGCCATGGTCAGACCGTGCGAACGGACCGTGGTGACGGTGAAATCCTTTCCGGAACCTTCTCGCCCACGCTCGGCAAGGCGATCGCCTTCGCGCGCGTCCCCGCGGGACCGCTCGGCGCCGTACGCGTCGACATTCGCGGCAAAGAGATTCCCGTGCGTGTCGTCAAGTTTCCGTTCGTTCGCGACGGGAAGCCGCAAGAAGGTATTTGACCGTCGCGCCCACGCTTCTAAACTACGCACACCCCCCGACCGCCACGCATTGCGGAGCCAACGATGAGCGAGATCCCCGGTGACTTGAAGTTCATGAAATCCCACGAATGGGCCCGAGTCGAGGGCGACGGCAAGATCACCGTGGGCATTTCCGACCATGCGCAAGGCGCGCTGGGCGATCTGGTCTACGTCGAGCTACCGAATGTCGGCGATCGTGTCGAAGCGGGCAATGCTTGCGCGGTGGTCGAGTCGGTGAAGGCCGCTTCGGACGTCTATTCGCCGATTAGCGGAGTTGTGACTGCGGTCAATACGCCACTGACCGACAAGCCCGAAACCATCAACGAGGACGCTTACGGCGAAGGTTGGTTGTTCATGGTCGAAGCAGAGGATCTGGATCAGCTCAACGAGTTGCTTGGTCCGGACGACTACGCCGAGTTGCTCGAAGACGACGAGCACTGAGCGCCGATCGACGTCGCACGGCCCATTCCGGGCTTCGATGCGGCGGCGATGTCCGATTCGATAGCCGAATTGGATGTCTGTGCCGTACGCCCGACCATGCTGGTGGTCGGGCGTCGTCGTTTCTGCGGATCGATGCGTTGGCAACCGTGTGGCGATCGGTTGCCAGCGCAATTCGCGTCGCCGATCTTCGCTCGAACGTGCCCGTGCCGATGCGATTTCGGTCGCCTCTGGCGCCGATTGCGAGCGTGTCGAAGCCGCGTAACGGCGGTCGAAGTTCGCGCAAATCGGCGCATTCGGGCTTGTGCGACGCGAAAATCCGACGCCAACGGCAGACTCATTGCGAATCCGTTTTGGCTGGCGCGCAGCGGCCAATCGTGCGCCGTGGAGCCGCGGCCGAATAGCGCGCGCCCAGGCGTGTTGATTGCGTGTGTGACAAAAAAACACCTAAAAAAAAGTAGTTTCGTTTCGACGCCGAGTCATGCGTGGATTCGACTTTAGTCCGAGACCGGTCGTTCGAATGCAGTCGGAGCGACATCGATCATGGTCGTCGATGCGGTCGCGATTCGATTTTTTTTCGCGCGGGGTGTTGACAGTGGAAAAAAGCGTGATTAGGTTTCGCCCCAAGTGTCCCCATAGCAGAAGCGAGTGAGTCGGATCAAGACGACAATGCGAAGCACAACCGGATATTCCGCTCGGACCTTCGTTCCGGTGGAAGCAGGTTTCGTCTCCTTTGCCGAAAATCCGATATGTCGGAATCGCCCAAGACGCGATCTGACCCGGTCACGGGTTTTCTATTGCGCCGCGAATGGTCGCAGCGCGTGCGTCCCTGACAGTCACGCTCCGGACAGTCAAGATTGTGGAGCCCGCCTTGCGCGGCTTCCCGGGCCGGCGAAAAGACGCCGCGCCCGTCACCCATCCGTACCGGCTTGCCTTGTGCGCCGGCGGTTGCCCGCGGGTCCGACTCCCGTGGTGCTGTTGTTGAACTGGGCGTAGTCCCACGCAAGTCCACTGACGAGGAGAGCCATACCATGGCTGTTAAGAAAGCTGCAAAGAAAGCCGCCAAAAAACCGGCGAAGAAAACCGCGAAGAAAGCTGCTAAGAAGGCCACCCGCAAGGTAGCCAAGAAGGCAGCGAAGAAGCCGGCGAAGAAGGCTGCGAAGAAGGCCGCCAAGCGCCCGGCGAAGAAAGCTGCGAAGAAGGCTGCGAAGAAGGTCGCCAAGAAGCGTCCTGCTAAGAAAGCCGCCAAGAAGGCCGCGAAAAAGGCGACCAAGAAGGCCGGAAAAAAAAAGGCTAAAAAAGCCGTAAGGCGTAAGAAGGCTGCACCGGCGGCAATGCCGGCCGCACCCGCGCCGATGATGTAAGCAATACCCCGATTAGCGGTATCCCAAACTCCTTCTCCGCGTGCCCAGGCGGAGAAGGAGTTTTTTTATGCCCTGACGATTGTCCGAATCACTGAATCCCCGCCCCCGGATAGAGTCGTCGAATCAGCGCATGGTCGTCAGCCCGCTGATAGTGGTGTATGCCTGTTCGACGGTTGTCGACGCCTGCCGGAAGATCGCGCTATGGAAGGTCTGAACAACGCCATCCTGGCGTTTCGGACGTCGCAGACTCGGGCCATGTCTGCGTCTGCGAGGGTCAGATCAATCTCGTGATTGACTGTGCATGGGACGGAAGCGCCTGCCCCGACATGGCGATGCGTGCCCGGACCAACTATCGAGACAAGCCTCGTGCAGACGGTTGAATAAGCCAGTAGTCAGTGCGGATTGGCGTTCGACACCGAAGCTTCGACGCCAGCGCCATCGTTGGCTTGAGTCTGGCCCTGCACTTGCGCTTGCGGAACGGCGACGGATGGTCCGGACGGGCGTTGCGCGTACAGACCTTCTTCCGGGTCGGATTCGCTTTCGATCCAGGGCTGCGGATGGATGCCTATCGCGCGATCGAGGATCGCCGGCAACAGACCCGAAGGAGCCGAGCTCGTGCTGTTCCAGAGCACCACCACGCCCAGATCGCGCTCGGGCATCAGTGCGATGACGCCGCGATAACCTTGCACCGCGCCACCGTGATACACCAGCCGATGGCCGGCGTAATCGAAGATCCGCCAGCCTAGACCGTAACCCGCGGAGTTGAGGCGGTCGCGACGCCATTTCGAGCCACGCAGTTCGCTAGGCGTATCGATCAGCGGCGAATGCAACGTGGCCAAGAGCGAACCCGACAGCACATCCGGGCGGTAGCCACTCTGCGCCAGCAGCCATTGGGTCATATCGCTGATGCTGGCATTGACGCCGGCTGCCGGTGCGACCCAATAGTAGTTCGGTTTGGGATGCAGCGAGGTCCAGCCCCGGCCGGCGTGTACATGCGGCTTCGCCCAGCGCTTGCTCGCGGCGATCCCTTCGAGCCCGTAGCTCGCGTCGTGCATGCCGAGCGGTTTGAACAGGCGGCGCGCGACCACCTCTTCGAACGGCTGACCGCTCGCGCCGGTGATCACATCGCCGATCAGGCTGTAGGCGATGTTCTGGTAGGCGTAACACTCGCCCGGCCAGCACTGCATCGGCGTATCGGCCAGTTTACGCACGAGCGTGTAGTAATCCTGATCGCGTTCGAGATCGCGATCGAATGCGTTGTGGCTGACGCCGACCCGGTGGCTCAATACATCGGCGACGCTGAGTCGCCACGCGGCGTCCGGGTGCGAGAACTGCAGCGTCGGGTAGTAATCGATGACGCGTGTATCCCAGCGCAGGCTGCCCTCGGCGACCATCATGCCGGTGACCGTGGAGGCGAACGACTTAGACAGCGACGCCAGCCTGAAGACGGTATGGGCATCGATCATTTCAGGTTGATGCACATCGGTGACGCCATAGCCGCGCGCGCTCAACACCTGGCCGCCCTGCACGATCGCCATCGCCAGTCCCGGGATTTTCTGCGTTGTGACCAGGGACTGCGCCTGTGCTTCGAACTCGCGGACATCGAAACCGGTCGCGGGCGGCATGACCCGCAATCCTCCGCCTGGATAGACGCGGGCCATGGTCGCGCGTGGCGAATACACGCTGCCGTAGGCGCCTGGCGGTTGTTGCTGTGCGGACAATCCCGCGGCCAGCGGCAGCAGTAACGCCACTAGGCCGGTCTGGCAGGAGAGCATGAATGCGGTGGAGCGGCGGCGAGCTTTGGTCATGCGAACCCGGCGAGTCTTGTCTTTCATCCAACGCCCCCCCTGCGTATGCTTTGGCCCGAGGGCCGTGACCACGCGTTGATCATAGCGCCTGTCCCGACATTTGCATGAACAAGGGGAGCTTCGATGGTTATTTTGTTGATCTTGCTCGCATTTCTTGCGTTTTTCGCGCTCTGGGCGATCGGGGTTTACAACGGCCTCATCACCTCCCGTAACGGCTACAAGAACGCTTTCGCCCAGATCGACGTTCAGTTGCAGCGGCGCTTCGACCTGATCCCCAATCTGGTCGAAACCGTCAAGGGCTATATGAAGCACGAGCGCGAGACCCTGGATGCGGTGATTTCGGCCCGTTCCGCGGCGCAGTCCGGTCTGGCTGCTGCGAAGGCCAATCCGGGCGACCCGGACGCCATGGCCCAACTCGCGGCGGCGCAGGGGCAACTCAATGCGGGTCTGGGGCGTTTGCTCGCGGTGGCCGAGGCCTACCCCGACCTCAAGGCCAACCAGAACATGATGCAGCTCACCGAGGAGCTGACCAGCACCGAGAACAAGGTCGCGTTCGCGCGGCAGGCGTTCAAC
>SSEV01000216.1 GCA_008015095.1 Lysobacteraceae bacterium
ACTGCCGCAGGATCGCCTTGTCGCGGACGATTTCGGCATAGGCGGTGATATTCGCGGCCGAAGGCGTGGTGCTGGCCAGTTCGACCAGATAGGCGCCATCGGCCACCTGTTCGGCGAGACCTTGCGACTCGAACCATTCGCCAAGCGTGACCGCATCGTAAGGTCGACTTTTTTCGGCCAATTCGCGGATCGCGCGATAGATCAATTGATGGTCGCGCCGGTAGAAATCCTGTTCGTTGAGGCGATCGGCGATGCGATCGAAGGCGTCGGGCGCCAGCATCAGGCCACCCAGCACGGCCTGTTCGGCTTCGATGGACTGCGGCGGCACCCGCAGTTGTTCGATGCGGGCGTCGGAAAAGGATTCGCGGCGACGCTGGTCGCCGTAGGCATTGGGGCGGAAGGCCATCGGAGAGGGGCGCTCCTGCGACTGAGGGGAAGACGATGAAAACCTGCACGGGTGACTGCCCCGTCATCGTAGGCCTCCACGCTGTGGGCACGCGATACAAGAAGCTGTGGATAAGTCATTCTTATCCGGGGCGCGTCTCAGCGCTTGAGAATCGATGACCCGGTCGAGGCGATGTTCGATCCTGTGGAAGTTCAAACGCCGCACGCCAAAGCCGAACCGCGTCGTTCCAAATTCACGATCGCTGCGTCCAATCAAATTTCAGATGGTCGAAACGATGACACCCTGAAATGACATCCAGAAATGACAACCTGATTCCAAGCGAATCGCTTCGACGATCAGGCATATCGTGTAACCGATTGATTCTTTATAGCGCCATGAACCGATGACAGTCTCCCACGACATGCACGATGGATCAGAAACGATGGATCAGAAACGCAACGGGCGCCTTTCGGCGCCCGTTCGCTCAAGCGAAAGCGACAATGCCTCAGGCTGCCTCTGGCTCCACCGTCACCTTGACCGGCACTTCGACGTCGGCATGCAGATGGATCAACACTTCGAATTCGCCGATGTGGCGCAGCGGGCCTTCGCCCATCACCACTTCCGACTTGGAGACTTTATGACCAGCGGCGGTCAGGGCTTCAGCGATGTCGCGCGGACCTACCGAGCCATAGAGTTTACCTTCGGTCGAGGCATTGGCCTTGATCGAGACGCTGACGCCTTCGAGATCGGCGCGACGCGCGGCAGCGTCGTCGGTCAGAGCCTTGGCCTTGGCTTCGTACTCGGCGCGCTTGGCCTCGAACATCGCGACGTTGGCGGCGGTGGCGGGCACGGCCTTGCCTTGCGGCACGAGATAATTGCGGCCGTAGCCCGGTTTGACCTTGACCTTGTCGCCCAGGTTGCCGAGGTTGACGACTTTCTGCAGAAGAATGAGTTCCATGAGAGTTCCGTATTCGTTAGCGGATCCGTTCTCGAAAGCTTCGAGTCAGGCGGACCCGCAACTGTGGGCTGTCCGAATGACAGGGATCAGACGTTGTGGTTGTCGGTGTACGGGATCAGGGCCAGGAACCGCGCACGTTTCACCGCGGTGGCCAATTGACGCTGATACTTCGACTTGGTTCCGGTGATGCGGCTCGGAACGATTTTGCCGTTCTCGGTGAGATTCTGGCGCAGGGTGTTGAGATCCTTGTAGTCGATCTCTTTCACGCCTTCGGCGGTGAACTTGCAGAACTTGCGGCGGCGGAAAAACTTGGACATGGTCGGGCTCCTCAGGCTTCGGCGGTTTCGACGGCATCGTCGGCATCGGCGGTACCGATGGCGCCGTCGTCGTCACGGCGGCGACGGTCGCCCTTCTCCGCCTTATCCTTATCGTCTTTGTTCTTCATGATCAGGGACTGCTCGGTTTCCGGACCGTCGCGCTTGATCACGAGATGACGCAGCACCGCATCGTTGAAACGGAAGGTGTCGACCAGCTCATTGAGGACATCGAGACTGGTTTCGATGTTCATCAACACGTAATGGGCCTTGACCAGATTCTGGATCGGATACGCGAGCTGGCGACGGCCCCAGTCTTCCAGGCGGTGGATCTTGCCGTTGCCGCTTTCGACGAGCGACTTGTAGCGCTCGACCATCGCCGGCACCTGCTCGCTCTGGTCCGGATGGACCAGGAACACGACTTCGTAATGACGCATTGGGTTGTGTCCTTGTGGATGACGACCGCAACATCCGCCTCGCGATGCGCGAGGCGAGGGAAGAGGCCGAAAGCCCCCCGACGCCGGGATGACTGCGGTGGGGCAAGGGTCCAGCCAGCGGAGTCAGCCTGGCGGGAGCCGGAAATTATGGCAGGTTCAACGAGTTGCGCGCAAACCAGGGGCGCATTATGGCTGCGACGGGGTCGGCCCCTGCCCGGCTTTGCGCCCGGCGATCCAGCGGTCGATGTGCCGTTCCAAGGTCTGCAGCGGGACCGAACCGGTTTCGAGCACTGCATCGTTGAAATCGCGCAGATCGAAATCCGCGCCGAGCGCGGCGGCGGCGCGATCGCGCAATTCCGAGATTTTCATCTGGCCGATCTTGTAGGCCAGGGCCTGGCCGGGCGTGCCGATGTACCGGTCGATCTCGTTGACGATGTCCTGCTCGGTCTTGGGCGCATTGTCCTTGAAATAATCGATCGCTCGCTGCCGATCCCAGCCTTTCACATGCATTCCCGTATCGACCACCAGTCGCACCGCGCGCCACATCTCGTAGGCAAGCTGCCCCATCCGGTCGTAGGGATCCTGGTAAAGCCCCATGTCGTAGCCGAGCTGCTCGGCATAGAGGCCCCAACCCTCGCCATAAGCCACGAAATATGCTGTTTTCCTGAACATCGGCGCATCGGGCAATTCCAGGCCCCGGGCGAACTGGAAGTGATGGCCGGGCACGGCCTCGTGTAGAGACAGCGGCATCATCTCCCAGATCGGCCTGGCCTCGGGCTTGTAAAGATTGACGTAGTAGTAGCCGGCGCGGCTGCCGTCTGAAGCGCCTTGCTGGTAATAGGCCGTGGTCGTATCGGGCGCGATCGCATCCGGGATCGGCCGCACGCCATAGGGCATCCTCGGAATGGTGCGGAACACTTTGACCAATTCCGGGTCGATCCGCTTGGAAATCGCGCGGTAAGCGTCAAGCAAGGCCTGGGGACTGGCGTGAAAGTACTTCGGATCGCTGCGCAGATGGGCGAAAAACGCGCTCAGGCTGCCTTCGAACCCCACTTCGGCCTTGACCTTCTCCATCTCGGCCCGGATCCGGGCCACTTCCTTCAGGCCGATGGCGTGGATTCGTTCGGCGTCGAGGTCGGTAGTGGTGTAGTACGCCGCCAACAGATCGTAATAGGCCCGACCGCCGGGCAGGTCCGACACGGCGATGCCGGTGCGGGTCTTGGGCAGGTAATCCTCGTTGAAATACCGCTGCAGCCTGCGATAGGCCGGCACGATGTCCCCGGCAATCAGTCTGCGAGCTTCGGTCTGCAGGCTCGCCCGTTCCGTCTCCGGAATGCCCGCGGGAAATGTCCGGAATGCCCGATAAAAGGGGCTGCGCTCGGGATCGTCGACGATCTGGGCCGCGATCTGTCCCGGCACCCGCTGCATCAGAACCCGTGGCGGCAGGTTGCGCTGCTTCACGCCTTCGCGCATCAAACCGATGGTCTGGTCGATGAGCGCCGGCAGGGCGCGCATCCGCGCCAACCAGTCGCGGTAATCGGCCGGCTCGGCGAAACGCAGGACTTCGACCAGGCCATCGACGGTCTGGATGCCGCCCTGATGGCCGATCGGCTGCAGATACTCACGAAACGGTTGTCTCGCGATCGATTGTTCCAATTGCCAGCGATAGGTGTCGTAATTCAGCTGGTCGGCGACGGTAAGCCGTTCGCGATGGAAGTCCATGAGCTTGGCGAGGGCGGCGCGATCGGCGGCTTCGCGTGCGGAGATCGCCGCCGGGCTCAAATCGGTCCAGCGATCGTTGTAGCGTCGATCGCCATCGAACGAAGCGGATACCGGGTTCTCGCGCAGCCCCCGTTCCCATTCTTCGGCGAAGAAGGCGTGCAAGCGCGCCCCTTCGTCCGAAGGTTGCGCCGCGGCCGGAACCGCCGCCAACGTCGCGACCACGAGCAAAGACCATAGAACGGATATGCGCAGCATGGGCAGCATGGGCGGACTCCTCGAAGAGCCCGAAGCTTAGCCCGCCGGCTGCGACCGTGGGATGTGACGGAAGTGGGGCGAAGGATGGGGCGCGGCCCCACATCTGAACCCGACCGCCCCGCCGGGAATCCGGCCGAAGCCTCGCGTACGTAAAGTCCACCTGCGCCCCCATGAACCATGTGGCGCGACGCGCTCGGGCTGGTGCTTGTGGGCAGGCGCTAGCCGGACTGTTACAACCTTTGCTAGGCCGCGCGATCGGCGTCCGTGGTGAAGCTTTCGCCACAACCGCACTCGCCTTTCACGTTCGGATTGCGAAAGACGAATTGCTCGCCGAGTCCCTGTTTGAGGAAGTCGATCTCGGTCCCATCCACCAAGGGCAGGCTATCGGCATCGACGAAGATGCGTACGCCGTCCTGCTCGCTGATCGCATCGTCCGCGCCCGCTTCTCGGGCAAGATCCACCACATAGCTCCAACCGGAACAGCCCGTGCGTTTGACGCCGAAACGCAGGCCGATCGCGGCCGGGGTCTGGCTCAGAAAGGTTTTGACGCGATCGAGCGCCGCAGGGGAGAGATGGATGGCCATGTGCGCGATTCTAGCCTCAGTTAAACTTGCCGGCCCCCCTCATATCGGCGCGGCCGCTCAGGAAATCAAGGTCATGGCGTTCAAGAGTGTCAAACAGGCCCTCGCCGGGGAATCGGTCGGCGGCGAAGTCACCATCAAGGGCTGGGTTCGCACCCGACGCGATTCCGCTGCGCTGAGCTTCGTGCATGTCAGTGACGGCTCCTGTTTCGCGCCGATCCAAGTGGTGGCTCCTATCGAACTGGGCAACTACGAGAGCGAAGTGAAACACCTTTCGGCCGGTTGCGCGGTGATCGCCACCGGCATGCTGGTCGCCTCGCAGGGCAAGGGCCAGAGTTTCGAAATACAGGCCGACCGGAT
>SSEV01000117.1 GCA_008015095.1 Lysobacteraceae bacterium
CGCGGCTCATGCGGCGACGCGCTGCAACCAGCCGCAGCTTCGTCCTCAATTCCACGAACCTGCTTCTATCTTTTTTTCTTTTTTTGCACCTTACCGGCTTTTTGCGGTCCTTTGGCGATCCGGATGCCACGAGCCTTCATCCACGCATCGAAATCCTCGGCGCTCATCCGCTTACCATCCTGGACCATCTCGAAACGATTGGATTTCGGGGCAGGCTTGCGCTTGGTCGTCGGCGAATCGACAGCGATTGCTTGGTTAGACGCCCAAGCGCACAGCGCTACGATCAGTAGAGTTCGCACTTGCTTGCCCTCCATCCCTCTCGGAAAGAACAGTGTAGTGATGCCAGCCGTGGATGCGCGCTTGAAAAAGGTGAGGCCATGCATAAAACGATGATCGCTCGCGCGCGACCGGGCAACGATGTATCGCGGGTTCATCCTAATTTGTGGAGATCGTCCATATTCAGTTGCCGCCATTGCCCTTTCGGCAGATCACCAAGCGCTAACCCCCCGATCGCGGTTCGGACCAGCCTCAATACATTGACGCCGAACGCCTGTAGCAGCCGGCGAATATGGCGGTTTCGACCTTCATCGAGGACGATCTCGACCCAGGCGTTCTTCTGTCCCTTCTGCAGCAGCGATGCGGACACAACGCGCAAATGTTCGCCGTCAACCATCAAGCCTACACATAAAGCTTTCAGCAAGGCCTCGTCAGGAATAAGGTCAACTTGTACACGATACGTCTTCTCCGGCCCAGTCTCTGGGTCGCAGATCCGGGCTGCCCAGGACGTGTCGTTGCTGAACAGCAGCAAGCCTTCGCTCGCCTTATCAAGCCTTCCCACAGGCGCCATCCAAGGCAACGGTGCTCCGTTCAGAGATGCGCCTTCGAAGCAACGGTACACGGTGTCTCTGCCACGTTCGTCTCGTGCAGTGGTGACCAAGCCGCGTGGTTTGTTGAGCATCACATGCACCGGAACCGATACGGAGACCTCATACCCATCCAATTCCACAATATCGCGCACTGGCGCGACCGGAAACTCCGGATCGCGGACAAGCTTGCCGTTGACGCGCACACGCGCCTGGCGTATCCACTCCTCGGCCTGTGCACGCGAACAGAGTCCACGTTTGCTGAGTACACGCGCTAATCCGTAGCGAGGCTCCGCTAAACGCGCCATCGGTCGCTCGCGCTGCATCCTTCCGGTGTCACATCACTATGCACGACGCGAGGGCATGCTGGCGGCAAGCGTCCACAAGAAATAGATGTAGCCGGATCAAGGTTTCTTTTTCTTTGCCGGCGCTACCGGTTTAGGTGGCAACGGGGCAGTTTGCCCGGTAGATGCTGCTGCAGGCCCCTTCACCACTCGCACGCCTTGCGATTTCATCCAGGCATCGAATTCATCCGCTGTCATGCGCTTGCCGTTCTGCGTCATGTTGAAACGGAATGAATTACCGCTTCCTGGCGTCGAAGGGGCGCTAGCGGGTGTCGCTTTGGCGAGGCTGCGGCATTGCTGGTATTGCATGTGCGTGACCGCCTGATCGACGCTGACTTGTCGCGCATTGTGATGGTCCGCCACAACCAGCTCCTCCGCGACAGGATGCAGGCTGATGGCCCCTGACCTTACCGTGGCGACCTGTTGCCTGCTCAGTGCACAGTCAGCCGCAGCGGGCACGGGAAATACGACCGCACAGAGCAGAACCACCGGAAACCACACGTTCCTGGGAACCGCTTGTGAGACGGAAAACTTGAATAGATCTGTGCGCATACCGCACTCCCGATCCGATGGACGGGTTCCGAGTGTAGGCCTGCCCTTTTAGGCCGACAACAGCAAGAGAGATCGAATATCGCAGAGCGTGACCAAAGCCAAAAAAACGAAGCCCGGCGCTAGGCCGGGCTTCGATACAACACACTGAAAAGATCCAAATTATTGGACGTTCAGCTCGGTACGACGATTGGTCTCGGAACGGCATTCCGGAACGGTCTGCGCAGTCGACACGAGCGGACGGCTCTCGCCATAACCGTTCGGGCCCGCCAGGCGGCCGGCGTCGATCCCGTTGCTGGTCAGGTAGTCATACACAACCTGCGAGCGACGCTGCGACAGAGACTGGTTGTAGCCGTCGTTGCCGCAAAGGTCGGTGTGACCGGCCACTTCGACGCGCAGCTCCGGATAACGTTTTAGGATTTCAACTGCTTCGTTCAGGATCGCGATCGCATCCGGGCGCAGCTTTGCCTTGTCGAAATCGAAGTTGACGCCCTTCAGGTCGATCGAGATCTGGACCTTACAGCCATCCGGACCGATCGCTTCGCCAGCCTGCGAGTTCGGGCAACGGTCGTTGCAATCGTTCACGCCATCGCCATCGCCGTCGCTATCGGCGCAGTTCGGAGCCGGCGGCGGCGGCGGGGCGTCCGGCGTCGGAGCTTCGACAGCTTCCGGACCCAGCGGAATGACAACGCCTACCGAGGCGAGCACATCGCCGAACCAGTCTTCACTGCTGGCGTTGACGCTGCCGTCATCCGCGTCGAAACGATAGGCCAGCTCGGTACGGATACCGACGCGGCCGATATCGCCCTGCAGACCACCACCGACCTTCGCGGCGAGGTTACCGTCTTCACGCTGCCCCGGAGAGGTGGGGTTCGGGAAGGCGTCGAATTCTTCTTCAGCACGCTGGTAGCCGAGGCCGACGAGCGCATAGGGATTCCAGTTACGGCCTTCGGCCATGAAATGCCGACGCAGGTCGAAGGAGATGCCGTACTGGCTCCAGTTCAGACCCTGCGGACGGAAGCCGACAGTCCTGTTGTTGCGGATCACGCTCGCATCATCAAAGCGCGGATTCTGATAGTTCAACTCGGCATCCAGCGACCAGTTCTGGTTGAGGAATTTACCGAAGCCGATGCCCGCCATCGGGGCATTGCGGGTACCACGGTCACCGTCCTGGATGTTGAAACCGGTTGAACCAGTGATGTACCAGCGATCGTCATAGTCTTGCGCGGTGGCGGTCTGAGCCACGACCAGCCCGCTCAACAGCGCGGCACACAGGAGTTTCTTGTTCATTTACTCAATGCTCCTTGAGGGATTTTGGAAAGACTCGGAGGTGTCGATGTGCGGGTAGCTCGCCATAGGCACGCCATCCCATCCATTATCTGCCGGCCGCGTCATGGCCTGCTTAACATTAGCATAACAGTTCTGCGAAGCCAAGCACACTTCAGGCGGGCATCGGGCGCGTATCGATGTCGCCCCCCCTGCAAGGACGGCGACATGATCTCCCCAGGTCAGGCTTTGAACAAGCCCATCCAGGCGGCCAATGGCATGGTGTCCATTTCGATGGGATTTGCGGCCAGACGCATGATTTCGGCTGCTTGTGCGGCTGGCAAATGCGCTTCGAGAGCGGCCTTGGCCTTGGCCAAGAGCACCGGGATCCCCTCAGCCCGACGTTTGCGGTGACCAATCGGATAGTCGATCGAAACCTTGTCGGTCGAGGTGCCATCCTTGAAAAAGACTTGCACCGAGTTGCCGATATAGCGCTTATCCGGGTCGAAATAATCCCTGGTGAACTGGGTGTTTTCGCGCACGACCATTTTTTCGCGCAATGCGTCGATACGCGGATCCGCGGCGATATCGTCGTTATAGTCGTCCGCGGTCAAGCGTCCAAAGATCAGCGGCACGGCCACCATGTACTGGATGCAATGGTCGCGATCGGCGTAATTCGCCAAGGGACCGGTTTTGTCGATGATCCTGACACCTGCTTCCTGGGTTTCGATTTCGATGCGTTCGATCTGGTCGATACGACCCTTGACCTGCGCGTGCAGCGTCATCGCGCATTCCACCGCGGTCTGCGCGTGGAATTCGGCCGGGAAACTGATCTTGAACAGCACATTCTCCATGACGTAACTGCCGAAGGCGCGCTCGAAAGAGAATGTTTTGCCTTTGAATGCGACATCATAGAAGCCCCAAGTCTTAGCGCTAAGCGCAGAGGGGTACCCGACGACTTTCTTGTGTGCTGCGTTGAGGGCGTGGATGACCGCGCGGCGGCATGCATCGCCCGCCGCCCAGCTCTTGCGTGGACCGGTGTTGGGGGCATGTCGGTAGGTCCGCAACACGCCGTTGTCGATCCATGAATGCGAAACCGCGGTGATCACCGCTTCCTTGTCGCCGCCAAGCATCGCCGTGGAGACGGCGGTCGAGGCTAGCCGCACTAGGATGACGTGATCGAGGCCGACCCGATTGAATGAGTTCTGCAGCGCATATACGCCCTGGATTTCGTGCGCCTTGATCGCCCAGGTCAGGACGTCGCGGACAGTCAGGCCTTTGTCGCCTTCGCGCTCGGCCTTGCGACTGAGGTAGTCACCGACTGCCAGAATCGCGCCCAGATTGTCCGAAGGATGCCCCCATTCGGCGGCCAGCCAAGTGTCGTTGAAGTCGAGCCAGCGCACCAGGGTGCCGATGTTGAAAGCCGCCTGCACTGGATCCAGTTCGTAGGCAGTCCCTGGCACGCGCGTTCCGCCAGGGAGTTCCGCGCCAGGCACCAGCGGGCCGAGATGCTTTACGCAACCTTCGAATTTCATCGCCAGCATCGCGCAAGCCAATGAGTCGAGCAGCATGTAGCGAGCGGTGTCGTAGGCCTCTTGCGAATCAATGTCGCCATTGATGACGTAGTCGGCGATGTCGACCATCGGCTGGTCAGGATCGGGGCGGATGGCGGAACGGATGTCGTGATGACCCATGGCGGGGCTCGGCAGTGTGAGATGAGCCGGCTATTTTGCCAGAATGCGGGCGACGCCCACCCTGTCCGGGCACAACCATCCGAACATGGCGCACCCGTCGCGAGCAGGATCCGCCACTTGAGTAGCAGCGGCTTTCGCGGCATCTTGCGTGATCCGTACGTCCTGCCATGTTCAAGCCTCATGTCTGCTCAACCGAGCCCGCCCGCGCACTATCCGAATTTGTTCTCGCCCCTCGATCTGGGTTTCACCACCCTGCGCAACCGGATACTGATGGGTTCGATGCATACGGGACTCGAAGACCGCGCCTCCGACTTCCCAAGACTCGCGGCCTATTTCGCCGAACGCGCCGCCGGCGGCGCCGGACTGATCGTCACCGGCGGCTTCTCGCCGAACATGATGGGGTGGCTGAAACCCTTTTCGAGCAAACTGAGCTGGCCCTGGGAGGCGCGCAAGCATCGACAGATCACCGATGCCGTGCATGCGCACGGAGCGAAAATATGCCTGCAATTACTTCATGCAGGACGTTATGCGTTCCATCCGTTGTCGGTAGCGCCATCGCGGATCAAGGCGCCGATCAATCCGTTCACGCCACGCGCCCTGACCTCTTTCGGTGTGGATCGCACGATCTCCGCATATGCCAATGCGGCCCGATTGGCCCGTGAGGGGGGGTATGACGGCATCGAGGTCATGGGCTCCGAAGGCTATCTGATCAATCAGTTCCTCAGCGCCCGCACTAACCGGCGTGAGGATGCATGGGGCGGCGACGCCGCAAAGCGAATGCGGTTCGCGGTGGAGATCGTGCGTCGAGTCCGCGAAGCCTGCGGCCACGATTTCATCATCGTCTATCGGTTGTCGATGCTCGAATTGGTGCCTGAGGGTTCGAACTGGGAGGAAATCGTGGCCCAGGCGAAGGCGATCGAAGCCGTTGGCGCCACCATCATCAATACCGGGATCGGGTGGCATGAAGCGCGCGTACCGACGATCGCCACTTCTGTTCCGCGGGCGGCGTTCGCCGGTGTCACTGCCAAGCTGCGGCCCGAGATCACGCTGCCGTTGGTCGCCACCAATCGCATCAACATGCCGGATGTGGCCGAAGGAATCCTGGCTTCCGGTGGCGCGGACCTGATTTCGATGGCCAGGCCATTGCTGGCCGACCCGGAATGGCCCAACAAGGCGCGGACCGGACGCGCCGCGGCGATCAACACCTGCATCGCCTGCAACCAGGCCTGTCTGGACCATGTCTTTGAACAGAAGATCGCCAGTTGCCTGGTCAACCCCCGTGCCTGCGCCGAAACCGAGCTGGTCTACGCCAAGACTTCTGTACCGAAGCGGATCGCGGTGGTCGGCGCTGGGCCAGCCGGCCTCGCATGCGCCACGGTCGCCGCCGAGCGCGGCCACCGGGTGGTGCTGTTCGAATCCGCGGCCGAGATCGGTGGCCAGTTCAATCTGGCCAAGCGGATTCCGGGCAAGGAGGAATTCCACGAAACATTGCGTTATTTCCGCCATAGGATCGAGGACACCGGCGTAGAACTGAAACTCGCGACGAGGGCGGAGGGCGATGACCTCAAAGGCTTCGACGAAATCGTTCTCGCTACCGGAATCGTTCCGCGCCGAATCGATTTCCCCGGCATCGGTCATCCCAAGGTCGTCGGTTATCTCGATGTCCTCGCCGGACGGGTCCGTGTGGGCGCCAAAGTCGCCATCATCGGGGCGGGAGGCATCGGTTTCGATGTGGCCGAATACTTGGCGCATCAACCCTTGCTCGACGATGCGCGCTTCGCCGACGACCCGTTCCATGCTGGCGACCACTCGCCGCCGCCGAGCCTGGATCCCGCACGTTGGATGGCCGAATGGGGCGTGGATCCGACCTTTTCTTCTCCGGGCGGCCTTCGCACACCGCAACCTGCGCCGTCCATGCGCCAGCTATGGCTGCTGCAACGCAGCCCGGGCAAACCGGGAGCGAGACTCGCGAAGACCACCGGTTGGATCCATCGCGCCGCGCTCAAGGCGAAGCAGGTCACGATGCTGGGAGGGGTCGAATATCTGGGCGTCGGCGATGCTGGCCTCAGAATCCGTCGCGAAGGCCAGGAACTCACGCTGGCGGTCGAACAGGTCGTGATCTGTGCTGGTCAAGAACCCCGGCGTGAGTTGTTGACGACCCTACAGGCGATGGGGATTCGCGCCCATCTCATCGGAGGCGCGGATGTCGCTGCCGAGCTGGACGCCAAACGCGCCATTGCTCAGGGGAGCCGGCTTGCTGCGAGTCTCTAGGGAGGGTCTGAACACCACACTCCGGGCGAATAACGCCAGGAGTGTGGTGTTCAGACCCTCCCTAG
>SSEV01000039.1 GCA_008015095.1 Lysobacteraceae bacterium
CACAAACTCTCGTCGTCGGTCCGCATCGGTTGAAGGTCGATCTCTACGAGCCGGACGGCGGTCGTCGCAGTGCGAGGCCGGCAGTGCTGATGGTGCATGGCGGCGGTTGGGCCGCAGGCGACCGCAGCGAATTGAGCGCACTCGCACATCTGGTCGCGCAGCAGGGCGTCGTCGCCTTGAGCATGGATTACCGACTGAGCTCGGAAGGCGCGCATTGGCCGGCGCAGGCCGAGGACGTGGCTGCGATCCTGCGATGGATGCGCGGCCACGCCGGCGACCTCGGCATCGATGGTCAACGCATCGCGCTGCTCGGAGGCTCGGCCGGCGGTCATCTTGCGGCGTGGGCCGCGCGCGATCCGGACCCCAGGAAGCGCCCGAACCGACTGATCGTGTTGTGGGGCCCCTGGGATCTCGAGCAAATGCCCTCGGGCGGCCCAGACTGGGTGCGTCCGTCCGTCGACGCGTTATTGAATGGCCGTTCCGCAAGGGAGGCTTCGCCGCTGCATCATCTGGCCGAAGGAATGCCGCCGACGCTGATCGTTCACGGCGTCGAGGACGAGATCGTGCCGATCGACCAATCGCGCCGCGCCTGCACCGCACTGCGCCGGAAAGGTAACGTCTGCACCCTGGTGGAATTGCCCGGGCAAGGACATGCGCCGGAAGATCCGAAGCAGGTCATGCGCGCCTTCACAGCCGTGCAGGAGTCGCTCGAAGCGCTGTAATCCGCACGCCGAACTTCCGTTACGGAGGGATGAGATTCAGCGCGATGCCGCGCGCGCATGCGATTTGAAGCGTCTCATCGCCGAAGCGCGTCATTGCGCGCGGGTCGAGGAATGCGAGACCGAGCTCATGATCCCGGATAGTTCGCCGATCCGCGCGACGTCATTGCAGGCAGTGCAGTTGTGTCGATTGCTTCAACGGCTTGCCCGAGTGGTCAGGGGTGCCGGCCATGAGGCCTTACGGGGCTTGCCAGGCGACGACGGACCGGGTTAGGGTGGCGCCCATGACCCGCCGCTCCCCTAATAATTGCAACGGCCTGAATCACCGCAATTCCAATTGCGGCAGTCACGTTTGCGCGAGGCGAACCGGCGACCAGGCATAAGTTCCAGCAACACCGCCCAGTCCCAGAAACCCGCGCCGGAAGCGCGGGTTTCGCGCTTCCGGGGCCCCGAAAACCCCATCAGGAGTCCCCCATGTGTTCGATCCTCGGTATTTTCGATCTGCGCCCGGGCGCAGATGTCGGTCCGTTGCGGCCGCTGGCGCTTTCGCTGTCCGCGCGGCAGCGGCATCGCGGCCCGGATTGGTCCGGCGTGCACGCGGAGCCGCATGCGTTGCTGGTGCATGAGCGCTTGGCTATCGTCGATCCGGTCGGCGGAGCGCAGCCGTTGTTATCCGAAGACGGCGATCTGGTGTTGGCGGTCAACGGCGAGATCTATAACCATCGTTCGCTCGAGGGCGCTCTGCGCCGCCCGTACGCCTTCCAGACCGGTTCCGACTGCGAGGTGATCAACGCGCTTTACCGCGACGGCGGCGATATCGCCGCTTGGTTGGACCGTTTGAACGGCATCTTCGCATTTGCGTTATGGGACCGCGCCGACGGGCGTTTCGTCATCGCTCGCGATCCGATCGGCGTATGTCCCCTGTACTGGGGACATGATGCCGATGGACGGGTATGGGTCGCATCTGAAATGAAGGCGCTGGTGAGGATCTGCGACGACGTCGCGCAGTTTCCGCCTGGCCATTATTTCGATAGCGCCGATGGACAGTTGCGTCGCTATTACATCCGCGCCTGGCGCGAATGCGAGGCCACCGAAGGCGTGCAGGTTTCCGGGCGCGAGTTGCGCACCGCGCTGGAAGCGGCCGTGCACCGCCAATTGATGAGCGACGTGCCCTACGGCGTGCTGCTCTCGGGCGGCCTGGATTCCTCGCTGGTCGCGGCCTGCGCCGAACGTTTCGCCCGGCGCCGCATCGAAGACGGCGACGCATCCGAAGCCTGGTGGCCGCGACTGCATTCCTTCGCCATCGGCCTCAAAGGCTCGCCCGATCTGGCCGCCGCCGAAATCGCGGCCAAGGCCCTGGGCACCGTGCATCACGGTTTCACCTACACCTTCGAGGAGGGCCTCGACGCGCTGCCCGAGGTGATCCGGCACATCGAAACCTACGACGTCACCACCATTCGCGCGTCCACGCCGATGTATCTGCTGGCCCGCCGGATCAAGGCGATGGGCGTGAAGATGGTGCTATCGGGCGAGGGCAGCGATGAGGTATTCGGCGGCTATCTGTATTTCCACAAAGCGCCGAATGCGCGCGAGTTCCACGCCGAGACCATCCGCAAACTCGATGCGCTGTACAACTACGACTGTCTGCGCGCGAACAAATCGATGATGGCCTGGGGCGTGGAGGCGCGGGTGCCGTTCCTCGATACCGAATTCCTCGACGTGGCGATGCGCATGGATGCGAAGGCCAAGATGGCAGGCGGCGGCAGGATCGAGAAGGCCGTGC
The DNA here is from genome assembly GCA_008015095.1 of Lysobacteraceae bacterium. GTDB lineage: Bacteria > Pseudomonadota > Gammaproteobacteria > Xanthomonadales > Xanthomonadaceae > Lysobacter_I. The sequence continues at coordinate 2,503 of SSEV01000039.1, forward strand.
TGCGCGAAGCGTTCGAAGGCGCATTGCCCGACGAAATCCTGTGGCGGCAGAAAGAACAGTTCAGCGACGGTGTCGGCTACGGTTGGATCGACGGCCTGAAGGCGCATGCGGAAGCGAATGTCAGCGACCAAGACTTCGCGCAGGCCGAACAGCGCTTTCCGATCAATCCCCCACTCACCAAGGAAGCGTATTTCTATCGTTGCATTTTCGAGCAGCATTTTCCGGGTGACGCCTGCGCGCGCACGGTGCCGGGCGGCAAGTCGATCGCCTGCTCGTCGCCAGCGGCGATCGCATGGGACGAAGCGTTCGCGAAAGCCGCGGATCCTTCGGGACGCGCTGTTGCCGGCGTGCATAGGGTGGGCCTTGGCACACCATTGCAAGGCAACCGTTCGCGCGCTGAATAACCGAAGCGATCCGGTCATTGCAAGCTTCGACGGGAACGGCGTAATGGCGGGCCGGGGCCGCCCTACGTGGAAACGTTGCGATGGCGGGCCGGGGCCCGCCCTACGGGCTGGGCTTTAGATTGAGGGTATAGGCGGTTTTGCCCGGTAGGAACGGCGTCGGCCGGCCGTGGACCCAGTCGTCGTGGCCTGCGCCCCAGAATGGCGAAAGGGGATGGCCGCTCTGGCCGCCGGGCATATGGGTAATGCCGTCTGCTTCGTGGCCTGGCGAGACCACCATGCGTTCGGATGCGCCGAAATCGGGGCTTTGCACGCGCGGCATCGAACCGTCGCCGGGCAGGCGATCGGGCGGCATGCATAGCAGGCGCGCGCCGAGATAAGGAATCGCCCCCGACAGCGGATGGCAGATCGCCGCAGTGTTGCGTTCGCCCCAGTTGCGCTCGGCCAGGTGGCCTTTGGCTTTGAGTTCATCGCGGATTTCGACGGCGGCGTCTTCCAGCACCGCGTTCCAGCGGTCACTGTCGTCGCATCCGTCTTTGAGTCCCGCCGCTGCGCAAGTGAAGCGCCGCGGCAGCAGATGGGCGGGGCGTTGCAGGACCATCGGCCAGGCGATGCCTTCAAGATGATTCATCGCGGGCATCTCGAATTTTTCGCCGAGCGCGGCCTGCGCAGGTGCGGTCAGGCCTTCCGCGATCCGGTCCAGCACCACCAGTCGCCATGCGCGGACGATGCGATAGCTCACCGAATCGGGACTGGCGCGTTCTTCCCAGCGTGATGCGGTCGCGGCCAGCTCGGTCAGTGCAGGCTGTTTGGTCGACGCCGCGCTGTCCATGAGCAAGCGGTGCCAGGGCGTGAGAAACAACGCGCGATCGTCGAGCTGGATGGCAAGCAGATCGCGTTCGCTGAAGCGCTGCTTTGCGAACAGCCCATCACGAATCTGCTTCGCGCGTGCGCCGATGGCATACCCGCCATCGCCGACTTGCGCCAGCTCATCGCCGCTCAAGGTGCGGTTGTTCGCGGTCCAAAGCCGTTGCGAGGGTGGATCGACCAGGGTCGGCGCGCGGTCGGTCGCGAGACGCCAGACTGGGCAGGACGCGCTCGGAACGTCAGCCGCGGAAACGCTGGGTAATGAAGGAATACAGGCGGGATCGCGCTGCGCCAGCGGGCCGAGCAGGCGCCATGCGATCCGGCCCTTGCCGTCGCCGACAAGCAGATTCTGGGTCGGGATCGCCACGCGGTCGGCGATCGCCAGCGCATGATCGAGATCGCGCGCGGCAGCCAGCTCGGTCAGACCGAAACCGAGCGAGCCGTCGAGATGCGCATTCCAGCGCAAGGCATACACACGGCCCTGATCGTCGCGATCCATCACCGGCCCCCATTCGGTCTGTTCGATCTCGATCTCGATCGGGTCGCCCCCGGCGACGCGAATGCTTTCGCGATGCACGCTGATGCGCGCGCATTCATTCGTGGGGTTGGCAGCGGCGTTTTTCGCGCATGCCGGGGCGATAAGCCAGTCGGTGGTGTCGATATAGCTGTTGGTGAAGCCCCAAGCGACATGGCCGTTGCTGCCGACGACCATGCCGGGCAGGCCGGGCAGGGTGAAGCCGGTGACGTCGACCTTGCGGTCGCGCGCATTCGGATCGGCGTAGCGCAGCCGCGCGCGGAACCAGATGTTGGGCGCACGCAGGCTCAGATGCATGTCGTTGGCAACGATGGCGCGGCCATCGGCGGTCAGCCCGCCCGCGACCGCGAAATTGTTGCTGCCCGGCAGGATGTCGACAGCCACGCCGCCATGCCCTTGGCCGGAGGGCATGGGGAGCTTGCGCAGATCCAATACCTCGGGCGCAGGCAAGGGCGCATCGCCGATCGCCTCTCCGCGCAACGGCGCATCCCAGCGACTGCCGCCATGCGCGATCAGCGCGAACAACGCCGCCGGCACGTGGGGCCGCAGCTTCCACATCGCCAGTTCGTGCTCGTTGCGCGCGTCCTGCAGATCGAAATACATCGCATAGCCGGTCAACGCCGAATCCGTCGCTTCCCAGCGCTTCGGCGATTGGCGCAACAACAGGTAGGGCCAGGGGCGCACGCGCAGGCCGGCAAGGCCGGCATTGACGCCGTCGACATAGGCTTGCAGCGATTCGCGTTTGCCGTCGGTGATGGCGTCGAGGCGCTCATGGGCGCGTGCGCGCATGCGATGCGCACGTTGTCGTTTGTCGTGGTCGAGGGCGATTTCCCCGAACAGTTCCGCCAGCTCCCCGGCCGCGCTGCGGCGCAGCAGGTCCATCTCGAAGTAGCGCTCTTGCGCATGCACGTAGCCCAAGGCGCGCATCGCATCGCCTTCGTTGGCGGCGTCGATGGTGACCGTGCCGTTGGCGTCGCGCTGGATCGACACCGGCGCCGAGAGACCGGCGAGTGCGATCTCGCCATCCAGGTTCGCCAGGCTGCCGCGCATCAGCCACCAGCCGGCGCCGGCCCCGATGACGAGGAGCGCCAGCAACAGTAAAGCGATGCGTTTGAACCACTTCCTCATGGATGATCTCCGGGTCCGGATCGATGATGCGGTGTCGCTTCGGCAGCGTGTTGAAACGCACAGGATTGCGTTTTCAACACGCTGTCAGGCGTCACGGCGGCTAAGACGATAAACGCAGGTGTCCAGCGCCGTCACGCCCTCCGCGATGAAGCCCGGCTGGTCGGCCAGGATGTCGCTGCGTTCGAGCAGGTTGATATCCCAATCCAGGCCATACAGCGCGCGGACTTCCGCTTCGTCGACCGAGAACGGCGGCCCCGATTTCTCGTGCTGCGGATATTCGAGCGTAATCAACAGCGTGCGACAGTCGTATGGCAGGGAAGCGTAGAGCGCGGAGGCATAGGCCTGGCGCATGCCCGCTGGCAATGCGATCAACGCGGCGCGGTCCAACACCGCTGCGCAGTCGGCCAGGATCTCCGTGTCCAGCGCGAAGGCGTCGCCGCAGATCAGTTCAAGCGCGCGCCCATGCATTTCGACACGATAATGCCGTCCGTAGCGCGAATCGAAAATCTCCGGACGCAATGCATGCTCGGCGAAGAATTCCTCGACGGCCAAGGGCGCAAGCTCGACGCCCAGCACGTCGTGGCCTTGGGCCGCCAGCCACAGCATATCCAGGGTCTTGCCGGCCAGCGGCACGAATACGCGGCAGCCCACAGGCGCTTGCAGCGCGGGCCAGTACGTTTGCATCAACGGCGTCGGCGTGTCCTGATGGAAGCCGATCTGCCGGTCCTGCCAGCGCTGCAGCCAGAAATCCGGGTTCATGGTCGATCACGCAATGAAGAGGGTGGGATTCATCTGTCGCGGCTCACTCCACGACCAGGGCGTCGACTTTCTGCCATCCGCGCGAGAGCAATCCGCCGCGGCTGCCACGAGTGCCCAGGTAATCCTCCAATTGTTTGAAGGACAGGCTCATCGTGCGCGCGCCGGATTTGACCGTGAGCGTTCCGCCGGCAGGCACCGCCGCGATCGCGACCACGCGCTCGGTGCTGCGCTTGGCCTTGGGGATTTCGATGATCTTGTTGCCTTTGCCCTTGTCGAGTTCGGGCAGATCCGAGACCGGAAACGCGAGCAGATGCCCGGCGCTGGTCACCGCTACGATCCGATCCGTCTTGGCGTCGGCGATCGGCGCCGGCTGCAGCACGCTCGCGCCGTGCGTGAGCGAAAGCATCGCCTTGCCGGCCTTGTTACGGCCGGTGAGGTTCTCGAAACGGGTGACGAAACCGTAGCCATGCGAGGAGGCGAGCACGAACCTGCTGTCGTTCTCGCCCGTGCATAGCGCCTGAAAGCCGGCCCCCACCGGTGGCGAGAACCGTCCGGTCAAGGGCTCGCCGTTGCCGCGCGCCGAAGGCAATGCATGCGCGGCCGCCGAATAACTCCGACCGGTCGTATCGAAAAAGGCGACCTGCTGGGTGCTGCGCCCCCTGACTGCGGCCAGCAGGCCGTCGCCATCGCGGTAGGACAAGGCGGCCGCATCGATATCGTGGCCTTTGGCCGCGCGCACCCAACCCTTTTCGCTGAGCACGACGGTCATCGGCTCGCTGGCGACCAGTTCGGTCTCATCGAGCGCTTGCGCCGCCTCGCGCGCGACCAGAGGCGAGATGCGTTCGTCGCCGAATTTCTTGGCATCGGCGAGCAGCTCTTCGCGGATCATCTTCTTGAGCTTGGCCTTGCTGCCGAAGGTGGCGATGAGCTGGTCGCGTTCCCGATCCAATTCGTCCTGCTCGCCGCGGATCTTCATTTCTTCCAGGCGCGCGAGTTGGCGCAGCTTGGTGTCGAGAATGTAATCGGCCTGCTCCTCGCTCAGCGCGAAACGCGCGATCAGCACCGGTTTGGGCTCATCCTCGCTGCGGATGATGCGGATGACCTCGTCCAGATTGAGGAAGGCGATCAGCAGGCCTTCTAACAGATGCAACCGGCGTTCGACACGTTCGAGGCGGTGGCGCAGGCGCCGGGTCACGGTGTCGGCGCGGAATTCCAGCCATTCGCCCAATAGGGATTTGAGATTCTTGACCTGCGGGCGGCCATCGAGGCCGATCACATTGAGATTGACCCGGTAGCTCTTCTCCAGATCGGTGGTCGCGAACAGATGACCCATCATCTGCTCCACGTCGACGCGGTTGCTGCGCGCGAACAATACCAACCGCACCGGATTGAGATGATCCGATTCGTCGCGAACGCCTTCGCCGTCCAACCATGGCAGTTTCTTCGCGCGCAACTGCTGGGCGATCTGCTCGATCACCTTGCTCGGGCTGACCTGATACGGCAGGGCGGTGATCACGATGTTCTGGCCTTCGCGCACATAAGTCGCGCGGGCGCGCACGCTACCCAGGCCGGTTTCGTAGATCGCTTGCAGATCGGCGGCGGGCGTGATGATCTCGGCGCGAGTGGGATAGTCGGGCCCACGGACGTGTTCGCACAGATCGCGGACGTTGGCTTCCGGATCGTCGAGCAGACGCACGCATGCCGAAACGATTTCGCGCAGATTGTGCGGCGGCACGTCGGTGGCCATGCCAACCGCGATCCCGGTCGTGCCGTTGAGCAGCAGATGCGGCAGCCGCGCAGGCAACCAGGTGGGCTCTTCGAGCGTACCGTCGAAATTGGGATCCCAATCCACCGTGCCCTGGCCCAGTTCGCCGAGAAGCACTTCGGCGATGGGAGTCAGTTTGGATTCGGTGTAGCGCATGGCCGCGAACGACTTCGGATCGTCGCTGGAGCCGAAGTTGCCCTGGCCGTCGATCAACGGGTAGCGATACGAGAACGGTTGCGCCATCAGCACCAGGGCTTCGTAGCAGGCGCTGTCGCCGTGCGGATGGTATTTGCCGATGACGTCGCCGACGGTGCGCGCGGATTTCTTCGGCTTCGGGCCGGCGTTCAGCCCTAGCCCGCTCATAGCATAGACGATCCGCCGTTGCACCTGCTTCAACCCGTCGCCTAGAAAAGGCAGGGCGCGATCGAGCACCACGTACATCGAATAGTCGAGATAGGCGCGTTCGGCGTACTCGCGCAGCGGGATCTGTTCGAAACCGTGAAAGGCGGGGCGATGGATGTCGCTCATGGGCTCATTAAGACGCAACGGCAATCAGCCATTGTAATCCGCGGCCGTAGCCAGGCTTCGCCCGGGGGATTCGTGAAGGGTGTTTTCCCCTGAAATGCCAAAGGCCGCGTTTCCGCGGCCTTTGCTGTCGAATCTGGTGCCCAGGAGAGGACTCGAACCTCCACGGTTTTACCCGCTAGTACCTGAAACTAGTGCGTCTACCAATTCCGCCACCTGGGCATGGGCCGCGTATGTTGCGGTGCCGCGGGCGTGATGTCAACGGCGAGGACGGCCCCGACTGGGCCTGGCCGACATGTCGGCGGCGGGCGAATGCTGCGGCGACTTTCGTGTTCTCGTCGACGTATACTTCCGCACGATGTCTGATAAAACCAAGAAGAAAACCACTCCCCGCGCCGCACGCGCCGCTCATGGCGCCCCCATGAATCCCAAGCCCAAGGCGCAAGCCCGCGCTCCAGGCAAATCGGCGAACGCCAAGATTCCCGCTGCCCAGACCGCCGCTAAGACGGCGCGTACGCCACCTCAGGCGGCCAAGCAGAGCAAAGCGACACGAGCCAAGGCCGCGCCATGGTTGCCGGATCGCTTCCCTGCCCCGAGAGAAGACAGCGCCCGCAAACCCGACGTCCGGGCCGCTGCGATGCACGACCCTTACGCCGCGCGGGAAGCCACGCGATACGCCGATCCGATCCCGAGCCGCGAAGCGATCCTGCGCTTCCTGGCCGAGGCCGACGGGCCGATGCTGTCCGACGCCCTCGCCGCGCATTTGCAACTGAATACGCCCGAACGCCGAGAAGCCTTGAACAAGCGTCTGGCCGCGATGTTGCGCGACGGACAGTTGTTGCAGAACCGCCGGGGCGGGTTCCTGCCGGCTGCGCGGCTGGATCTGATTGCCGGTACCGTGATCGCGAATCCGGACGGTTTCGGTTTCTTGCGCCCGGACAGCGGACCTGGCGAGGATCTGTTCCTGCCGCCATTGGAAATGCGCAAAGTGCTGCACGGCGATCGGGTGATGGCCAGCATAACGGGCGTGGACCGGCGCGGTCGCCGCGAAGGCGCGATCGTGGAAGTGCTCGAGCGCAGATTGAACAGGTTGATCGGCCGGTTCAGCATCGAGGCCGGGATCAGTTATGTCGTGCCCGACGACGCACGCATCCAGCGTAATGTGCAGATTCCAGTCGACGCCCGCATGGATGCGCGCAACGGGCAATTGGTGGTTTGCGAGATCGTGCATGCGCCGGATGCCTATCGTCCGCCGATCGGCCGCGTGCTGGCGGTGCTGGGCGACAAGCTCACCCCGTCGCTGGTGGTCGAGGCCGCGATTCACGGCCACGATCTTCCCCACGAATTTCCGCGCGCGGCATTGGATGAAGCGATGGCGGTGCCGCTCATGGTCGGCGACAGCGAGACCGCGGGCCGCATCGATCTGCGCATGTTGCCGTTGGTCACCATCGACGGCGAGGACGCCAAGGACTTCGACGACGCGGTGTATTGCGAAGCCAATCGTCACGGGTTCCGTTTGGTGGTCGCGATCGCCGATGTCTCGCACTACGTGCGGCCGGGGGCGCCGCTCGATGAAGAAGCGCAGAAACGCGCCACATCGGTGTATTTCCCCGGCTTCGTGGTGCCGATGCTTCCGGAGACGTTGTCCAACGGCATCTGCTCGCTGAATCCGAAAGTGGACAGGTTGTGTTTCGTTTGCGATATGCAGGTCGGATTCGACGGCGAAGTCACCCGCTCGAAGTTCTACGAAGCGGTCATGCATTCGCACGCGCGCCTGACCTATACTCAAGTCTGGCAGGCGGTGAGCGAGGGCAACGAGGAAGCCCAGGCCAAGGCCGGCGCGCTACTGCCGCAGTTGCAACGACTGCATCGGCTGTACCAATTGCTGACGAAGGCGCGCAAGGCGCGAGGCGCAATCGAATTCGAGAGCGGCGAGGTGCGTTTCGTGCTCGGTCCGCAGGGCGAGGTGGTGCAGGCCGGCATGCTGGTCCGTAACGATGCGCACCGTCTGATCGAGGAATGCATGATCGCGGCCAATGTCGAGGCCGCGCGATTCCTGCTCAAGAAGCGCATCCCCGCGCCGTATCGCATCCACGAGAAACCACCGGAATCGAAGTACGCCGATCTGCTCGAATTCCTCAAGGAGTTCAAGTTGCGGATGCCGGCTTGGGCCGGCGTGCAGCCGCGCGATTTCACCGCATTGCTGGGCAAGATCCGCGAACGGCCGGATGCGGCGTTGCTGGAATCTGTATTGCTGCGCACCCAGTCGCTGGCGGTGTATTCGCCCGACAATGCCGGGCATTTCGGCTTGGCGCTCGAGGCCTACGCGCATTTCACATCGCCTATCCGCCGTTATCCCGACCTGCTGGTGCATCGCGCGATCAAGCACGCGCTGACCGGCGGCAAAGCGGCTGCTTTCGCCTATTCGTCGAATGCGATGTCGGCCCTGGCCTTGCAGTGCTCCGAGCGCGAGCGGCGTGCCGACGAGGCCGAGCGCGAAGTCGACGAGCGTTATCGCGCGGCATGGATGGAAAAGCATGTCGGTGGCCGTTTCGAGGGGACGATCAGCGGAGTGACCAGCTTCGGTCTGTTCGTAGAACTCGACGAGTCCAAGGTCAACGGTCTGGTTCACGTCACGCAATTGCCGAACGACTATTACCATTTCGACCCGATTCGCAAAACGCTCAGCGGCGAGCGCGCTGGCCGGGTGTTCCGCCTCGGCGATCGCGCTACGGTCATCGTGCTCAAGGCCAGTCTGGAGGAGCGCAAGATCGATTTTCGTCTGGCCGATGAGCGTGGCGTGAAGCCGTTGCCGCCGCGTGGGCAGCCGGCCAAACGGAAGAAACACCCCTATTGATCATGGTGTCATTGATCATGGCGTAGGGCGGACCCCGGTCCGCCATCGTGGCGCAGCTAATGGCGTCGTCACATGATCGAAGCAAGGCCGATCATCGTGATCATGGGTGAAACCCTTCAATGGCGGGCGATGGCCCGCCTTACGATGACGGTTTGATCGACGCCGCCGCAGCGCGGCCGGCGATCAGGCCGCTGGCGAAGCATGCGGTGAGCAGATAACCGCCGGTCGGCGCTTCCCAGTCGAGCATTTCTCCCGCGCAGAACGCGCCG
>SSEV01000072.1 GCA_008015095.1 Lysobacteraceae bacterium
GCCCAGGCCCGCTGTATCCCCCGCCGCGGTCACGAACACCGCCTGCCGCCCGCCCGCATCACAGAACTGATGGCGCAGCTCATCGGCTGGGAGCTGGCCGAGAACGGCCATGCCCTGATCAAGACGTTCACCTTTCCCGACTACTATCGAACGATGGCCTTCGTCAATGCGCTCGCGTTCATAGCGCATCGCGAGGACCATCACCCGGACCTCGGCGTGCATTACGACCGCTGCGTGGTGCGCTATTCCACGCACGACGTCGGCGGCCTGAGCGAGAACGACTTCATCTGCGCGGCGAAGGCGGAGGGGTTGGTAGGGTAACCCCTCCATTCGACGACGCGTCGGAGCCGGCCCGGGGCCGGAACCCGCGAAGCGAATTCCGCCATGGCGCCACGGCGCCTGGCTTGGTCAGCAGGGCCATTGACACGCCTCCGCAGACGGCGGAATCGCCTTCGGCGGTTCCAATGGAATGAACTCCCCACGCTTACCTCTCCCTAGCCCAAGCGCTCCAAGGCTTCCAGCAATTCTGAGGCCAGCGGTGCATGCAATGCGTATTCCGCGCGCCCGCCATCAAGCGCGAACTCCAGCGATGCGGCATGCAGGAACAACCGCTTCAGACCGATCTGTTCGCGCAACCGCTTATTGACTTCGGCGTCGCCGTACTTATCGTCGCCGGCAACCGGATGGCCGATATGCTGCGCGTGCACGCGGATCTGGTGGGTGCGCCCGGTCTCGATCCGCACTTCGCAATACGAATGCCCGCCGCGACGCTCCAAAACGCGGAAATGACTCAGCGAAGGCTTGCCTTGCGCGTGAACCTGGACATGGCGCTCGCCTCCCTGACGCAGACCGACATGCAGAGGCGCATCGACCGTCATCACGCCATCGGGCATGCGTCCGGCCAGTAGCGCAAGGTAACGCTTTCGCAGCGCGGGTCGTGATCCGTCATCCCCCTCTTCCCGCATCAGGGCCTGCAATTCGCTTAAAGCAGACCGTTTCTTGGCGATCACCAACAAACCGGAAGTATCCCGATCGAGCCGATGCACCAGTTCCAGGGATTCGCGCGGACGCAGCGCACGCAGAGTCTCGATCGCACCGAAACCGATTCCACTGCCGCCATGGCTGGCCACGCCGGAGGGCTTGTTGATCGCCAGCAGGCGAGCGTCCTCGTAGACGATGCTGGTTTCAATTGCCGCCAGCAATCCTTTCGCAGGAGCCCCTTTGTCTCCAGATTCACTGAGACGAACTGGCGGAATCCGTACCTCATCACCTGCTTCCAGCCGGGTGTCGGCTTTCGCCCGACCGCCGTTCACGCGCACTTGGCCACTACGAACAATCTTATAAATCAAAGATCTAGGCGCACCTTTAAGTTGTGCAGCCAGAAAGTTATCGAGCCGCTGGCCTGCACGGTCGTCCGGGACGCGGACGATCCGTACCTGCCCATTAGGCTGTCGTTGCTGTGGTTCGATATGGGCCATGCGGGGTGTGATCTGTTACACTCGCTGCGCGATATAAGGGTTTGATTTCGCAGGGGGACGCGCCCGGGGATGTGACTATTTCCCGGTGTTCGCATGGGCCGAAAGCCCGCCCCCCAAGATATTCGACGCAGTGCGCGACCACCGCTCTCGGGGCGGCCATGTTAGCGGCTCGTCGGCTTGCCCTGTTATCGCCGGATGATCGGGGCCTTACCAGACACCAGCTGCGCTCGCCGCCAAGGCGCCCGCCAGCGTGACGGTATCGGCGAGGTCCGCGCGCATCCGGCTGAACACGTCCCGTGCGGCCGCCCAGTCCTCGCGCGTTGCGAGGTCCGGCGCGAGCCGTCGGCCCGGTAACACAACTAGCGCTCCCGCGGCTCGCCGTGGTGTCGTTGCGCTGAAACCCCGACGAATTCCGGACGCGCGCTGCGCGACGGGTCGGCGATGGTTTACAGAAGCGGACGCCAGGCGCGTCGCATGTCTGCGGGACAAATCGTTCCGCAGTGCGATTCACGGACGAATCCGATGCTGACCGGCATTGCCGGTCGTGCGAAACCATGCGCGGGCCCGCCCGTCGTGGTTCGCCGGACAGACGCGGTCTGCGCCTGCCGGCCTGCGCGTGGGAGCGCGCGAGGACTAGTAAGACCATGAAACGCATGCTGATCAATGCGACGCAAGCAGAAGAACTGCGCGTCGCGATCGTCGACGGCCAGACCCTTTACGATATCGACATCGAACGGCCATCGAAGGAACAACGCAAGTCCAACATCTACAAGGGCCGCATCACCCGGCTCGAACCATCGCTCGAAGCGGCCTTCGTCGAGTATGGCGCGGAACGTCACGGCTTCCTGCCGTTGAAAGAGATCTCCCGCGACTATTTCCAAACCGGCGTCGACCATCATAAAGCGAGCATCCGCGAACTGCTGCGCGAAGGCCAGGAAATCGTGGTGCAGGTCGACAAGGAAGAGCGCGGCAACAAGGGTGCGGCCCTGACTACGTTCATTTCGCTGGCCGGCCGTTACATGGTGTTGATGCCGAATTCGCCCACCGCCGGCGGCGTGTCGCGCCGGATCGAAGGCGACGACCGCGCGGCGCTGAAGGAAGCGATGGACAAACTGAACATCCCTGACGATATGGGGGTGATCATCCGCACCGCCGGCGTCGGCCGCGACGCCGAAGAGCTGCAATGGGATCTCGACTACCTGCTCAGCGTGTGGAAGGCGATTGCCGAAGCCGCGCTGAAGAAACCATCTCCGTTCCTGATCTACCAGGAATCGCGGCTGATCATCCGCGCGTTGCGCGACTACATGCGCGCCGACATCGGTGAAATCCTGATCGATACCGCCGAGATGTACGCCGAAGCGCGCGAATTCGTCGAACAGGTGATGCCGCAGAACCTGCGCAAACTCAAGCACTACACCGACGACACGCCGCTGTTCAACCGATTCCAGATCGAATCGCAGATCGAGAACGCCTACGAACGTTCGGTGCGCCTGCCTTCGGGCGGCTCACTGGTCATCGACCAGACCGAGGCGTTAACCGCGATCGACGTCAACTCCTCGCGCGCCACCAAAGGCGGCGATATCGAGGAAACCGCGTTCAACACCAACCTAGAAGCCGCCGACGAGGTGGCCCGGCAGATGCGGCTCCGCGATCTCGGCGGGCTGGTGGTGATCGATTTCATCGACATGTCGTCGAACAAGCATCAGCGCGATGTCGAGAACCGGCTGACGCAGGCGCTCAAGCATGATCGCGCACGAGTGCAGATCGGACGGATCTCGAAATTCGGCCTGCTCGAAATGTCCCGCCAGCGCCTGCGCCCAAGCCTGGGCGAGTCCAGTCAGTTGGTCTGCCCGCGCTGCGATGGCCACGGCCGTATGCGCAGCATCGAGTCGCTGTCTTTGTCGATCATCCGCCTGGCCGAAGAGCATGCGATGAAGGACAACACCGGCCAGGTGCTGGTGCAGACTCCGGTGGAGATCGCCAACTATCTGCTCAACGAGAAGCGCCGCGCTCTGAGCGAAATCGAAAAGCGCCACGATGCGCCGATCGTGATCGTCGCCGACGAGGCGTTGCATACGCCCCATTACGAAGTGACCCGCATCCGTGAGAATGAACTCGGCGAAGAAACCTCCAAGCCGAGCTACCAGCGCGGCACCCCGCGCAAATTGGCTACGATCTCGCTGACCAAGGCCAATCTCAACATCCCGGTGGCGCCCGCGGTCACCAACGTCAAGCCGGCCCGACCGGCGCCCATACGCGAAACGCGCGATGAAATCGCCGCGCCGGTCGCTCAGGCGCAACCCGCCGCGCCGCCGACCTTCGCCCAACCCCCAGTGCAGCCGATCGCGAAATCCGGCGGCATCGGTGGCTGGCTGAAACGCCTGTTTGGTGGTGGCGATACGGCTCCCGTGCAAACGCAAGCGCAGCCGCAACCGCAGGCGGCGCAACCGCATGGCCGTGATCGTGGCGAGCGCTCCCAGGATCGCCATGGAGGACAGCGCCGGAACGACCAGCGCGATCAACGTGGGGCGAAGCCGCAGAACGGTCAACGTCGCGATGAACAACGCCGTGAAGAGCAGCGCCGTGAAGAGCAGCGCCGTCAACAACAAGCCCAGAATGCCCAAAAACATGGGCAGCAGAACCGCCCTGCGAAATCGACGCCGCCTGCTCAGAACCAAGTCGCCCAACCCCAGATTGTTCAAAGCCAAGCTGCTCAGAACCAGCCTCCCCAGGCTGCTGCCGTCCAGAGCCAGGTCGTCCAGAGCCCGGTCGTCCAAAACCAATCCGCTCAGAATCAGCCCGCGCAGAACAAGCCTCAAGGACAGAAACCCGCTCCCGAAAGGCAGCCCGCGCCACAACCGCAGAGCGTGGCTCAGGGCGCACGCGACGACCGCGGAATGGTTGTAGCGAATGAAGCGGACAAGCCGCAGCCTGCCCGCGCGGCCCCGGTCTCGGTCGACGCCAGTCTCACGCCCAATATGACGGTCGCTTCCGCGCAGGATATGCACGACCAGACAGGCAACAGCACTGATGCACGTGATGGCGCCGAGGGCGAGGAAAGCTCCGGCGGACGTCGGCGGCGCGGTCGACGTGGCGGTCGGCGGCGGCGGCGTAGCGGCATGGGCGAGGTCGTCGGTACGGCAGAAGGTGGTTTTACGGAGAATGTCGCGAGCGAGGACGCACAGAGCGTCGATCGCAACCAGCCTGAATTCGATTTCGACGATCTTCCCCGCACGACATCATCGGCGCCGGGAGCAACGGCCTCTACTGCCATAACGACGGCCGTGGTCGCCAGCGAGACCCCGCGACCAGTAGAAGCCACACCGATCGCACCGGCTACAAGCGATGTGGATATCGCCTCGCGCAGCGGTTCGTGGCAGGCGCAGACGGTTTCGACATCCGTGATCGCAGACGATGCGGCAGGTCAAACGACTATCGAATCGAAGACGCTTACCTCGTCATCGACCGACGTATCAGGCTCCAGCGCATCAAGCACCGACTCATTCGATGCCGACTCATCCGGCGCTGCTTCGCCCAGCACGGATTCATCCGTCTCTGAAGCATCCGACGCCGGCGCATCCCAAGCTTTGTCCGCATCATCGAGCGCAACCGCATTGGCCGTCGCCAGCGAGAGCGACGATGCCGCGGTCGACGAGACGGCGAGGGTTGTTGCGCAGGCACACGCTGATGTCCACGAGGCCGACAAGGCCTTCACGACGGTCGGGCAGCAATCCCGATCCGAATACGCTGTGACGGATGTGCCGCCGCCCGGATCATACGGGGTCCGGGGAAGCGAACAAGCCCCGAGCGCATACGTGCCGACGCCTCCCGCCCTCAGTGACGAAGCGCGGCAGGCTGAGCCGACCGAGCAGCGCGCGTGGACGGCCGGTGATCATGCGCCTGCTGAAGCGAACCCTGCCCTCGTCGACGCGCCGATCAGCGCAGACCTCAAGCCGTTTCCCGGTTCCGGCGCCAGCGGCGATACCGATGCAGGTGGCTATACGCTCGCGCACGAGTACGCCAGCACGATCGCGGCGCCTCAATACGGGATCGGCCTGCAATTGTTCGACTCGTTGTCGGACGCGCAACCGGTCGCGTCGTCCATCAGCGAGCCTGAACATCTCGCTCCGACGCAAGGGATGGATGCCCATCCAACCGTCGTGGCGGAAGCGCTAGCGGACGCCGGATCACCGGGCGATCTCGACATCGCCCCTGAAGCCGGCGCGAGCGGCGGCCCCGAATCAATTGACCATTCAGACGAGCGCGATCAGCACGCCTGATCGCCACTCGCATGCGCCAGGCTGTTGAAATAACAGCCTGTCGATGCGCGGCCACGACGGCGATCGAGAGATCAGACAACGCGCGCAGGATCGCTCAGGCCGTACTGCGACGACAAGCGCGCGAGCGCGACGTTGTCGTGCACGCCGAGCTTCTCGAACAATCTGGATTTGTGCGTGTTGACGGTCTTGGCGCTCAGACTCAAGCGTTTGGCGATCTGTTCCTGACGCATCCCCTGCGCCAGCAGCATCGCGATCTCCAGTTCGCGCGGCGACAGTGCGTCGAACGGCGTCGTATCCCCGGCGATGCCGGACAGCGCGAGATGCTGGGCGATGCCGTTGGCCAAATAGCGCCTGCCGCGCGCCGCATCGCGCACCGCGCGCAGAAGCTCGCCGGCATCTCCAGCCTTGCCGACGTAACCGGCTGCGCCGGCTTCGATCAATCTTCTTGGCATCGGCCCTTCCTCCAGAACCGAAACCACGACCACCTTGCAGCCGTAATCGCCTTTAACGATGCGCTCAGTCACCTCCAACCCGCTGATGCCGGGCAGATGCAGATCGCATAGCAGAACATCGGGCTTGAGTTTGCGGATGGTCGGCAACGCGGTTTCGCCGGAATCGGCCTCGCCGACCACTTCGATATCGGTTTCGGCCGAGAGCATCATGCGCATCCCCGTACGCACCAGCGCATGATCATCGAGCAAGAACACTCGATGTAGCGGCGCGCGATAAATCGCCGCCGGAATTGAGATAAATGGTGGCCGGGTAGTCTTGCATGCGGTGAAACGAAATTGCATGGGGCGAAACCCGCTCCCGGAAACGACGAAGGGCCGGGTCACCCCGGCCCTTCGTCTTTCTGAGCGCCACTGGGC
>SSEV01000142.1 GCA_008015095.1 Lysobacteraceae bacterium
GAGCAGATGGGCGGTGGAATGGCGCAGGATCTCAAGCGCGTCCGGATGCTTGTCGGTGACGATTTCAAGCGCAACGTCGTGTTCGATGCGGTGACTGGTGTCGACGAGTTTGCCGTCGACCTTGCCGGCGAGCGCAGCCTTGGCCAGACCGGCGCCGATCGAGGCGGCGACCTCGCCTACGGAGAGAGGGGATTCGAATTCGCGGCGGCTGCCGTCGGGGAGAGTGATGGCGATCATGGGCGTGGGGTCAGTTCTAAATTTGGTGTCGGTGCGTTTTTGCGGAAGGCACGGCAGGCTTTTGAACAGGCGGGCTTTTGAACAGGCAGGCTCTGGACGGGCCGACTGCGGGACGGAGGAGCCTCTGAACAACACAGAAGTTCCGCTCACCATGGAGGAGCATCCCGCAGGAGCACACTCAGGCTTGGCCTGGGTCTGCGACGTCTGAATAACACCAGGAGGGTGTTGTTCAGACTTTCCCTGGCATTGAACATTCGCGTCGTCGGCGCCCGGAGGCCGGATGGCACGGCGCCGAATCAGGGGTCGGGCACGAAGGCCCTCACAGACACGACCATAAAAAAAGCGCCCGAGGGCGCCGCGTGCTTGCGCGAGCCTCGGAAATCTCGTCAGGGGGCTGTGGTAGTGCTCATGTCGCACGCTCGACGGCCGTTTCCGGGCGCCACCTCATGGTTCGCTGTTGCGAAAACCATAAGGCCGCCGCCTAGTGGAAGTCAACGCGTGCGGGAGAGAACGCCAGGCCGCTTCCGTACAATCGGCCCGGCATCGATGTCGCGCAAGCTCTACACTGCCGCATCCCCTCGGGATCATGGCGGAACGCAAGGCGATGGCGCAGAGCATCCACGATTTTCACGACGACCCACGCAACGCCGATATCCGGATCTGGGTCAACGGTGCGTTGAAATCGCGCGCCGACGCCACGGTATCGGTGTTCGATAGCGGTTTCGTACTCGGCGATGGCGTCTGGGAAGGGCTGCGTGTCGTCGGAGGCCATCCGGTTTTCCTCGACGCGCATCTGGATCGCCTGTACGAGGGCGCGAAGGCCATCGCGCTGGATATCGGCATGGATCGCGCGGCGCTGACTCGTGCGATTTACGATACCTTGCGGGTCAACGGCATGCGCGAGGGCGTGCATCTGCGGCTGATGGTCTCGCGCGGCGTCAAACGCACTCCGTATCAGGATCCGCGGGTTACCGCCGGCCCGGCGACGGTGGTGATCATCCCGGAATTCAAGACGCCCAGGCCCGACACGCTGGCTGCAGGCTTGAAGCTGTTCACCGTACATGTGCGCCGCGGCTATCCGGATGTGCAGGATCCCAAGCTCAACAGCCACAGCAAACTCAATTGCATCACCGCCTGCATCCAGGCCACGGCCGCCGGCGCCGACGAGGCCCTGATGCTCGATCCGCATGGCTTCGTCGCCACGTGCAATTCCACGCATTTCTTCATCGTACGCAAAGGCGAGATCTGGACCTCGACGGGCGACTACTGCCTGGGCGGGATCACCCGCGCCAATGTTCTGCGCATATGCCGCGAAGCGGGCATTCCCTGCTTCGAAAAGAACTTCAGTCTGACCCAGGTCTATTCCGCCGACGAAGCCTTCACCACCGGCACATTCGCCGGCCTTGCACCGGTGCGCGAAATCGATGGGCGCAGAATTGGAGACGGCGCGACGGATGACGTCGCGCTGCCAGGCCCGATGACTGCGCGCCTGCAAGCGCTGTATCGGGATCTGATCGCGCGCGACGTCGGCTTTCGCGCGGGCGTGCGGCTGGCATGAGTTCTGTCGCGCACGAAACTATACGGATCGCGATGTGGAGCGGCCCGCGCAATATCTCGACCGCGATGATGCGGGCCTGGGAAAACCGGGGCGATTGCGCAGTCAGCGACGAACCGCTGTATGCGGCATACCTCTCGCGCACGGGACTGGTTCACCCGGGACGCGACGAGGTGATCGCTGCAGGCGAAAGCGATTGGCGCAAAGCGGTGGCGGCCCTGCTCGGCCCGGCGCCGGGCGACCGCCCCGTGTGGTACCAGCAACACATGAATCATCATCTGCTGCCGGAGATGGACACCGACTGGGTTCTGCGCCTGCGCAATGTGTTCCTGATCCGAGATCCGGCCGAGGTCGTGGCCTCGTACATCAAGTCGCGCGCGAGCGTAACGCCCGAGGACATCGGCTTGCCGCAACAGGAGCGACTGTTCGAGTGGCTGCGCCAACGCCTCGGCGCGCCGCCCCTCGTGATCGATTCGGGCGATTTCCTGCGCGCTCCGGAAACGTATTTGCGCGCGCTTTGCGCGGTATTCGGCATTCCCTTCACGCCGCGCATGCTGACTTGGCCGCAGGGGCCACGCGATAGCGATGGCGTATGGGCGCCCTATTGGTACGACGCGGTGCTGCGTTCGACCGGCTTCGAGCCCTGGCGCGCGCGCGAATCCGCGCTGTCCGGCGCGGCGCGCACGGTCGCAGAAAGCTGTCGGCCGATGTACGAGCGGTTGTACGGATTCCGGATGCGGCCGGACTGACCCGCTCAACGCCTCGGCAGTACGACCGCGGAGACGACGTGCCCTCCGGCCACGCGGAAACGTCCGCGGATGCGTTCGCACCCGGGCAGCGTCGCTTCCGGCACCAGCACCTCGGCGACGAAGCGATCCTCTCCCTCGAAATCGATCTCGACCTGATGGAAATCGAGGAAGATGCGACGCTCCGGATAGATCGCTTTGTACACCGCTTCCTTGATCGAGAAGGTCAGGATGCCGCCGAGAGGCCGCAGCGCCTCAGGCAATCCATCCAGACGCGCGCGCTCCGCCTCGCGCACGATATGCGGCAGCAGTTCCTGCTTCAACGGCGTCGCCGGCTCTACGTCCAGACCGATAGCCAACGCATCGCTGGCCCGGGCGATGGCGACGGCGCACAAACTGTTGCAGTGGGTGATCGAACCGACGATGCCCATCGGCCACACCGGAACCCGATCCTTATCGGGCAACAGACGATGGGTGGCGCTGCCGGCATCGGCGAGCAGACGATGCGCGAGTTGACGACCGGCGGCAAACTCGCGTCGGCGCTTGTCCACCGCGCGCTCGACGATCTGGCGCTCATCCGGATGCAGGCACGCCGGATCGCCCGCCAGCGGAGGCATTTCCGCCGAGCGGACATAGTCGGGCAGCAGGGGGCGAAACAACATGAATCCTCCGGTGACGTCCTAACAGGCTGATGAAAAACGCATGTCCTGCGCATTTTGACTCGTCGCTTCGCGGCCAGCGTGGCTGTTCGCACCGGCGCCTGCCGGTGCAATCAATTCGCCAGTCCGGTCCATGCCCGGACTCGCTCACGACACATCCATCGCTGACACGCTTGCTTCGTCGGCGCAGCCCTCCATAGCTGCGCGAGCAAGCCGTTTTTCAACGGCCCGCTAACCGCGTTCGCAGGCGATCTCAGCGGCTTTCGGGCAAAGCCCCCGATGCGCCCGCGCCATCGTCCGGCTCGGATTGCAGCCGTGGACGCATCGACAAGCGCGACCTGAACCGCAACACTTTCGAACGCTGCAGCTTCGAAAGATAAAGGTAGACGATAGGCGTCGTATACAAGGTGAGGATCTGCGAGACCAGCAGACCGCCCACCATGGTGATTCCGAGCGGACGCCGCAATTCCGCACCCACCCCCTGATCGAGCGCCAGAGGCAGACCACCAAGCAATGCGGCCATGGTGGTCATCATGATGGGCCGGAACCGGATCAGACAGGCTTGATAGATCGCTTCGCGCGGCGCGAGGCCTTGTTCGCGTTCCGCGTCCAAGGCGAAATCCAGCATCATGATGCCGTTCTTCTTGACGATGCCGATCAGCAGAATCACGCCGATCAAGGCGATCAGCGAGAATTCCTGGTCCAGCAACATCAGTGCGCCGATCGCGCCTACTCCCGCCGAAGGCAGCGTCGAGACGATGATCAACGGATGCAGAACGCTTTCGTAGAGCACGCCGAGCACGATGTAGATCGCCAGCACGGCGGCCATGATCAGCAGGGGCTGCGTCGCCAGCGACTCGTTGAATGCCTGCGCGGTGCCCTGGAAAACGCCGCTGAGGCCGGCGGGACTGCCGATTTCGTCGGCCTTGTCGCGAATCGCGTCCACTGCCTGCCCCAGCGCGTGGCCGGGCGCGAGATTGAACGAGAACGTGACCGCCGGAAATTGACCGTCGTGATTGATGGTCAATGGCGCCATCGTCCGCTCGATACGCGCCACGCTGCCGAGCGGAACCAGCCGGCCCGTCGATGGCGACAGCAATTGAATCGCCGCCAGCGCGCTTTCGTCCATCTGATGGCGCGGATCGACTTCGAGAATCACGCGATAGACATTGGTCTGCGTGTAATAACTCGCGACCTGACGCTGGCCGAAGGCGTCGTACAGGGTCTCGTCGATGGCCTCCGCCACGATACCGTAGCGCGCCATCGCGTCGCGATCCAGATCGAGTTTCAGTCGCGGCGCTGGAGGTTCGAGATCGTTGTTGAGATCCTCGATCGCCGGAATCTGCTCCATCGCGCGCATCATGCCCGGAACCCATGCTTCCAGCGTCTCGATGTCGGCATGTCGCACCGTGTACTGGTACTGCGTTTTGCTGATCCGGGCTCCGACCTGGATGTCCTGGCGCGCCTGCAGGTGCATGGAGATGCCTGGCACCGCATCGGCCCGTTCTCGCAGGCGTTTGATCACCTCGTACACCGATGCGTCACGCTCCTGCAACGGTTTGAGGTCGATCAGCAACCGTCCCATGTTCACGGCGGGATTGCCTTCGACGTAGTAGTAGACGTCGCGCACATCGGGATCCTGCGCCACCACATCGGACAAACGTTTCATGCGCTCGATCATCGCCGGGTACGAGATGTCGCGCGCAGCCTCGGTGACGCCATTGATCATGCCGTTGTCCTGTTTGGGGAAGAACCCCTTGGGCACGGCGCGATACATGACCACTGTCGCGGCAAGCGCAACCAACGTGACCCCCAGCATCAGCCGCGGATGATCCAGCGCCCATCTCAGGCTGTTGGCGTAGCCGGCCGACATTCTTCCGATCGGGCCACGCTTATCGTTCTGCGCATGCGCGACCATGCGCGCTACGCCCGGGTCGATCATTCGCGACGACAGCATCGGCGTCAGGGTGAGCGACACAAGTCCGGAGATCAGGATCGCGATCGTCGCCGTAACCGCGAATTCGCGAAACAACCGCCCGACCAAGCCGTCCATGAACAGCAACGGGATGAACACCGCCACCAACGACACTGTCATCGAGACGATAGTGAACCCGATCTCGCGGGCGCCTTTCAACGAGGCCTGCAACGGCGGTTCGCCCTGCTCCACATGACGCAGGATGTTCTCGATCATCACGATGGCGTCGTCGACCACGAATCCGATCACGATGGTCAAAGCCATCAGCGAGACGTTGTTCAACGTGTATCCGAGCAAATGCGTCGCGATCAGCGTGCCGAGCAGCGAAATGGGGATCGCGAGCGACGGGATCAGCGCAGCGCGGGGGCTGCCGAGGAAAGCCCACACCACCAACACGACCAGAACGATGGTGAGGCCCAGCGTCCACTGCAAGTCGCGGATCGAGGCCCGGATAGTCTTTGTTCTGTCGCCGAGGATGCGTAGTTGCACGGATGCGGGCAAGTTCTCGCGCATCGCCGGTAACGCGGCTTTGATCCGGTCCACCGTTTCGACGATGTTGAACCCCGGTTGGCGCCTGATTTCCACGGTCACGGCCTGGCGACCCTGCACCCACGCGCTGGTGCGCGCGTTCTCGACGCCGGAGATCACTTTGGCGACATCGGCCAATCGCACCGTCCGGCCATCACGCTCGGCGATCACCAACGTGCGATAGGCCTCCGGATCGACGAGTTGACTGGTGCTGTCGATGGTCACGGCGCTGCGCGGGCCATGGAGGCTGCCTTTGGGCGAATTCACCGTTGACGCCGCGATCCTGGCGCGCACGGTCTCTAAATCGAGCCCCAGCGACGCCAGCCGGGCTGGATCGACCTGGATCCGGATCGCCGGCCGCTGCAACCCGTGAAAATAAACCTGGCCCACGCCCTTGATCCGCGACAGCTCCGCAGCGAACTGGTTCTGCGCAAGATCGCTGATCTGCGCGGGCGTCATCGCATCGGAGTACATCGCGATGGTGAGCATTTTCGCATCACTGGTATGCACCTTCTCGAACGTCGGCGGATACGGAAGGTTGCGCGGAAGATCGTTGGCGGCGGCGTTGATCGCGGCCTGCACATCAAACGCCGCATCGTCGATATCGCGGTTAAGATCAAGTTCGAGCACGATCGCGGCGACGCCTTCCTGGCTGGTCGACGCCATCGAAACCACACCGGGCACCTGGGCGAGCGTACGCTCGAGCGGCGCGGTGATCGAAGTCGCAACGGTTTCGGCATTCGCGCCAGGCATCGCGGCATTGACCTGGATCGTCGGAATATCCACCTGGGGGACGCCCGCTACGGGCAGACGCCAATAGCTGATTGCGCCGATGAACGCCATGCCGATCATCAACAACATCGTCGCGATCGGTCTGCGGATGAAGGGCGCGGAAAATCCGCCGATGCCGTGCATCATGGCGAACCGGCTCCGGACGCGCGCTTCGGTGCAGCGACGCGCATGCCCTCTTCCAGCTTATGCTGGCCGTCGGTCACTACCCGAACGCCGGCCTCCAATCCATGCGTGATCACGCAGTGGGTACGATCGCAGCCGTCGACTTCCACGGCCTGCATCGTCACCTCATCATGTTCACCGACACGGTACACGTAGCGCCCCTTAGGCCCATCCTGCAGCGCGGGCGCGGGCACTGTCACCGCATGTCGGCGAATTTCCAGGCGCAGGCGCGCCACGACGAAATCGCCGGGCCACAGCGCTTCGTCATCGTTGGCGAAGCGGGCTTTCAATCGGATCGTGCCGGTGGCCTGATCGATCGCGTTGTCGATCAGGCTCAGATCACCTTCGGCGATCATCCGGTCGCTGTCGCGCTCGTGCACCGAAACCCGCAGCGGTCCACGCGCTTGCTGCGCGGCGCGCACGCGCGCCAGAGCCGCCCCGGGCACAGGAAAACCGACCTGGATTGGCCGCAATTGCGACAACACGACCAACCCACGCTCGTCATCGGCACGCACCACGTTGCCCACATCGACCAGACGCTCGCCGGTGCGTCCCGCGAACGGGGCACGGACCACAGCCTCATCCAGTTCCAGGCGCAAACGTTCGACTTCAGCGCGGTCGGCGCTCGCCGCCTCTTCGAATTGTTCGGCTTCGGAACGCGCGGTGTCGAGCATCTGCATCGAAACCAGCTTCTGATCGGCCAGGGATTGCAGGCGCTTCAAATCACGGCGCGCGTTCGCCACGCGTTCCAGCGACGTCGCGTGCAGCGCCCGGGCACGTTCCAGCGCCGCGCGCGCGGGCCTCGGATCTATTTCGAACAGGACCGCGCCAGCCGCGACGTCTTGTCCTTCGCGAAAGCCGACGGATGTGACCCGCCCGTCGATTCTCGAACGCACCAGCACCGTATTCTCCGGTTCGACGGTGCCGACGGCCTCCAACAGCACGGGAATATCGCGACGCTCGCTGAGGCCGATCTCGACGATCGTCGGCGGATCCTCTTCTTGCGCCGCCGCCTGTGCAGTGCGCTTGTCGTCGCCGGCACGCATCATCATGGCCGCCGCCAGCGCCAATGCGAGCGCGCCGGCTGCGAGTGGCCACCAGAATCTTCGGTGACGGTGGCGATCAGACATTGGCGCGTTCCTCTGTTGTTTCGATATCGATCGCGTCGAGCGACCTGGACTCCGCGACGCGCGCGCCGCCCGCGACCTGCACCCGAATCTGACCGGCTTCGCCGCGGCTCAACGCGACCTCGATGATTCCGGAACGGCCCAGACGTTCGCCCTGCACCGCGCGGAAACGGCATACGCCTTCTGCGTCGAGGGCGAGTACGCCGTGACGAAGTAGATAGTAACCGGCGGGGCCGTTGGCGTTTCCGGTCACCGGGTCTTCGTCGACGCCGCTCGCCGGCGCGAACATCCGTCCGTGATACAGCACATCCGGTCGCTGGATATCCCGTGTGAAAGCGAAAAATCCGGTCGCGCCGACCCGTGGGCTAAGTGCGATCAGGCGTTGGCGATCGGGCTTCATCGCGTCCAACGCGGACCATCTGCGCACAGGCACCAGCACCTTGGCGTGACCGGTGCAGATCACCTCGATCGGCAGTCCATCGGCCAAATCGCGTGGCGACAACGATAGCGCTTCCAGCACCGCACCCGCGTCCTCGCGCGTAAGCGTCCTCAGCACGGTCGGCGGCCGCTGGGTCATCACCACCCGCCAGTCGCCGTTCTCGCGCAGCACATCGACCACGATCGTCCCCGCCGCAGTCTTCATCCGGCAGCGCGAAGAAGGCAGATCTGCCGCACGAGCGCGCGCGTAATGGAAGGCGATCGTCGCGTGGCCGCACACCGGTATCTCGCGGCTACGCGAAAAGAAGCGCACTTCCAAATCGTAGTCGTCGGCGTCACCTGCCGGCAATCCGAACGCGGTTTCGCTGGCGTCGACATGGCTGGCGATGCGTTGCATTCGCGCCGCATCCAGTCCGCCGGCATCAAGGACGACGCCGGCACGGTTGCCGACGCCGATCCGATCGGCGAACGCGTCGACTAAAAGCAGTTCGCGGTTCATGCCATCGACCGACGACTGGCGCTACCCGGCGCCCACAGCGACACGGCGACTTTCCGCGAGGGCGTTGTTCGGACGCGGTATCCCCAGATTCTCGCGCAGGGTCGCCCCCTCGTATTCAGTGCGGAACAGACCGCGGCGCTGCAGCTCCGGCACCACCATGTCGACGAAATCCTGCAACCCGTCCGGAAGATACGGCGGCATGACATTGAAACCATCCGCACCTTCGTTCACGAACCACTCCTCCAGCTGGTCCACGATATCGGCCGGCGTACCGAAAATCATGCGGTGCCCGCGGCCGCCGGCGACCGCCAGATAGAGCTGACGCACGGTGAGTCCTTCACGCTGCGCCTGTTCGTAGACGAGCTGTTGCCGGCTCTTGCTGCCTTGCGTATCCGGCAGCGGCGGCAAGGGTTCATCCAGCGGGAACTGCGAGGCGTCGATACCGCCAAGGCGATCCGTGAGCAGGCCGAGCCCGACCTTGGGATCCACCAGCGATTGCAGCACGGCGTACTTCTCGTCCGCTTCGGCCCGCGTGCGTCCGACCACGGTGAATACGCCGGGCATGATCTTGACGTGGTCGGCGGAGCGTCCATGTCGTTCGACCTGGTCCTTCAACCCACGGTAGAACTCGCGCGCCTGATCCAACGTCTGCTGCGCCGTGAATACGACTTCTGCGATGCTGGCGGCGAAATCCTGGCCATCCACAGAAGATCCCGCCTGGACCAGCACCGGATACCCCTGCGGAGGCCGCGCCACATTGAGCGGACCACGGACTTTGAAGAAGTCGCCACGATGATCGAGGATGTGCAGCTTTTCCGGGTCGAAATAGCGACCGGACGCCTTGTCGTACAAGAAAGCATCGTCCTCCCAGCTATCCCACAGGCCGGTCACCACGCGCATGAATTCCCGCGCGCGGCGATAACGCGTCGGATGGTCCGGTTGCTGGTCGAGATTGAAATTGCGCGCCTCCGCGTCGGTTACCGAGGTAACCACGTTCCATGCCGCGCGCCCGGCGCTGAGATAATCCAGGGAGGCGAACTTGCGCGCGATATGGAACGGCTCGTTGTAAGTGGTAGAAGCTGTCGCGGTGAGACCAAGCCGCTTCGTGTGCACAGCGATGGCCGACAGCAGGGTCAGCGGCTCGAAATGCACCATGCGTCCCCAGCGACTGAGTTCGTCCTCATCCCGATAGTGAGTGCGGATGCCGACACCGTCCGAGAGAAACATCAGATCGAACTTGCCGCGTTCGGCGGTCTGGGCGAGGCTCCGGTAGTAATCGAAATCCAGGCCTCCGTTCGGCCTGGCGTTGGGATGCCGCCAGGCGGCCACGTGATGACCGGGCGCCGGAAGGAACGCGCCGAGTTTCATTTTCCTTGTGTGATTGGCCATGACACTCTCCTTGCAGTGGTTTCTGATTTCAGCCGAGCTGACGTATCGGGGCGCCGCGCAACCAGGCTTCGATATCCTCGATCGCTTCGCCGAAGTACGCGGTGTAGTTCTTCGCTGAGACATAGCCCAGGTGCGGCGTGGCGAGCACATTGGGCAGCGTGCGGAACGGATGCGTCGCGGGCAGCGGCTCGATGTCGAAAACATCCAACCCGGCGCCGGCGATGCGACCGGCCGCGAGCGCGTCGATCAACGCGTCTTGGTCCACGATCGCCGCCCGCGAAGTGTTGATGAGATAGGCGCCGGGTTTCATCCGCGTCAGTTCCGCGGCGCCGACCAGATGACGGGTCCGTTCGCCGAGTACGAGATGGATCGAAACGAAATCGCATGATTCCAGCAACGCCTCCTTCGAGGGCGCGAGCGCGACGCCCGCAGCGTCCGCGCGTTCCTTGGTGAGATTCGGGCTCCAGGCGCAGATGTCCATGCCGAAGGCCTTGCCGATGGTCGCGACGCGCGAGCCGATCTTGCCAAGACCGAGCAGCCCCAGGCGCCGACCATGCAGGTCGGCACCGATTGTGCTTTGCCAAGGACCGGCGTTGCGCAAAGCCGTATTTTCGACCACAAGCTGGCGGGCCAATCCAAGGATCAGCGCCCAGGTCAGTTCGGTCGGGGGCTCGGAACTACTCGCCGTGCCGCAAACCGTTACGCCGCGCGCGGTCGCGGCGGCCACATCGATGGATGCGTTGCGCATACCGCTGGTGATCAACAGACGCAGCGCAGGCAATCGCTCCAACAACGCGGCGCGAAAAGGCGTGCGCTCACGCATGATCACAACGATCTCGGCATCCGCGATGGCCGCGACCAGTGCGTCCTGGTCCTCGATATGCTCGCGGAGCGCCCGCACTTCGATGCGATCCGACAGGGCGCTCCAATCCGCCATGCGCAACGCGGCGTCTTGGTAGTCGTCCAGAATCACGCATTTCTTCATCAGACTATCCTCGTGGTTTCGATGGAATGATCGTTGTCGTCGGGAAACAGACGCGGCGTGGCGACCGAGGTCAGCCCCAATCCCGCGCCATGCGGCAAATGGATCCGGCCATGATCGATCGTCAGCCCCGTATACGGATCGTCCGCGAGCGGCAGATGTCCGTCGAGATCGAGCCAGTCCGCCAGCGCGCCCAACTGGGCCATCGCGGTGACGCCAATGCTGCTTTCGACCTTGCATCCGAGCATCACCCGCATGCCAAAATGGCGCGCAAGCCAGATCATTTTCAATGCGCGCCGCAGGCCGCCGCATTTGAGCAGCTTGATATTGACGCCCTGGACGCAGCCTTGCAGACGCAATATGGAATCGGGGCCGACGCAATCCTCATCGGCCAGCACCGGAATCGGCGATGCGGCGGACACTGCCTTCAGCGCAGCATGATCGCCCGGGGCGATCGGTTGTTCGACCAGATCCACGCCCACGTCGGCCAGCGCGCGCAGGATGGCCGGCGCGCGCTGCGGGCTCCATGCGCCATTGCCGTCGACAGCGAGCAGCCCGCCGAAGACTTCGCGCACGGCGCGCACCCGCGCATAGTCCGGATCCGTCCCCATCTTGAGTTTGATCCGCGACCAGCCCTGCAGCGATAAGGCTTTCTCACGCGCCTGCTCCGGCGACATCATGCCGATCGAAGCGAACGTATCCGGCAAGCCTGATCGCGTCGGCGCGCAGCCAAGCAAATCGCGCACCGGCATCCGGGCCATCTGCCCAAGCAGATCGTGCAGCGCCATGTCCATTGCGGCGAGCGCAGACGTCTGCCGGCCGCAAATCGCTTCCAGATCATCGAGCAGACGTTCCAACTCGGTTGGAGTTCGCCCGCACAGTTTCGGCGCGCAGGCCGCGAGCGCCGCATCGATTCCGTCGAGGTCGGTGCCGTAATCCGGCGCCGGAACCGCCCAGCCGAGCCCACTGCGCCCCCGCCAATGCAGCTCGACGGCCATTTGGCTCAAGCGCTGCGGCTTCAGTCCCTTGTGCGAAACGAAGGTTTCTTTGAGCGACAGTTCGACCGGGCGCCAGACCAGTTTCATTCGGTGACGATCCTCAACGCATCGCGCATGCGCTCGCAGCGTACGATGGCCTCGTCGACATCTCCGCCGCGCGCGATGACCTGCCCCGCGCGATCATCGGAAGAACGCACGGGTCGCACCACATCGCCGACCCGCACCGTGATCCGCATGTCCTCGAAGCCCGGCATGGCGCGAACCTGATCCTCATGCTCGATCGCGGTCACGGTTCCGGGAGCCGGCGTGAAGAAACGGATGGCGGCCCCCGCAATCGCGGGCGGCGGCGCGCGCAATGGTTCGGCGCACCCGCACAGCCAAGCGAGCGCCATGGATTTCATGTTCACGCCGTAAGCGATGTTGACCAGATCGTTGATCCGGTCGCCCCCTACACGATTATGCGATTCGATGATGCGCGGCCCACGCGAAGTGAGCTTGATCTCGGTGTGGCTGGGGCCGTTACGCAGGCCGACCACATCAAGGAACGCATGAACCAACGCGACCACTTCCTGGCGCACATCTGGATCGATGCTCGACGGAATCGCATGACCGACCTCGACATGGCTGTCCAGCGTCCATTTGTCGGTGACCGCGATCACCACATGACGCCCGTCGAAACTGAAAGCCTCGGCGCTGATCTCGGGCCCATCGAGGTACTCCTCCATCAGGAAGCTGCGCAGGCCCGCAGCGCGCATGGCCTCGACCGCCACCCGCGCCTGTTCCGGATCGTCAACCCGGTGGACCGAAAAACTGCTGGCGCCATCGGCCGGTTTGAGGATCGCGGATCCGCCGCACGCCGCCATGAAGGCGCGCACATCGTCGAGCGTGTGGCCTTCACGCGCCATCACCGGACTCAGACCCGCTTCGTTCAGGCGTTCGCGCATCAAAGGCTTGTGTTTGAGCATCCGTACTGTCGCCAGCGGATTGGCCGGCATGCCGAGCGCTTCGGCCAATTCGGCAGCCGGCACCAGGCCGGCCTCGCTCAGCGAGATCACCTGATCGAACGGCATGACACGATGCATGGCCAGAACGATCGGAATCACCGTCGCCATATCCTGGTAGTCGGTGATCAAGGCATGCTCGATCAGCGGGATGAAGCTGTCCTTGAAATGCGATCGGCTATTCAGATTGACGACCTTCAGGCCGAGCTTGCGTGCGTCCTGGAGCAGGTCGAGCGCTTCGCGTCCGCCGCCGACCAAGAGAATGCGCTGACCTGAGGCGGACATCGCTGATTGCGCTGAAGATGAAGGTTGCATGGACAACTCCGGGATTCAGGCGACTGCCAGCTGATCTTCATCGGTCAACGCTTCCACCAGCGCGCCGACGGTCATGCATGCTTGACGCATGGTCATCTCTCGAAAACCCTGCGGCTCGACCGGATCGCTGTACGCGGGCAACGCACCCCGATGCAGCACACTGCGACGGCGGTGGAAACGATCGAGAAAATAATCCGAGATCCGGCCCTCGACCGACTGCAGCCATTCTCCGACGACGGCCCTGGTTTCTGGCATTTGCGCACGCGCCGTACGTCCCTGACCGACCGTTCGCCTGATGCTGGCGATGAGATCCTCGACGAGTCTGGCGTCGTCCTCGTGAGCGCTGGTCGGACACAGCATGAAGATGACCACCGGCATCATCAGGAACAGCAACGGGTCGGCCTGCGGCGTACGGTCGAGGATGGCTTGCGAAATCCGAGCCAGCCCCTTGATACGGTTGCGGCTGAGAAAATACCCGCCGCGCACTGGCGGATAACCGGCCATGTCGCGCGCGCCCCAATGGAAATGCGGACTGAAGGGCCGTGTCATCGTGTCGCGATCGATACGCGCATGCGGGTAATGCGAATGGCGCATGCCCAGCACGATCCGGGTCAGCGTACTCGCCATCAACGGCATGTCCGTCGGAATCGCATCGATGCCGGCGAAGAAAGCCTCCGGCTCCGCCACCGCGCGCAGCGGAAGCATCGCTGCGTCGACCAACGCGTCGAGATCCGGATAGTCCACGGCGCCGATGCGATACCCTTTGCCTACCCGCTCGACGTCTTCGCGCGACATCCGTCCGTCGATACTCACTTGGTGGCTGATCACGTCCTGGAAGGCGGCGCGGGCGTTGGTTTGCGCGGATGCGTCCTCGATCGCCGCGGCGAGCATGTCGCGTACCAATCTCTCGTCCTCCATCAGCACACGGGCTTCAAGCCCGAAGCTCAGACCGCCCAACCCCTGGATTCGTCGCCACTGCACCTGGGTGAGCGGTCTCAGTCCGTCTTCGACCTCGGCCATCACGAAGGGCAGGAATCGTGGAGACGTACGATCGCAACGCTCGAACTGGCGGCCATTCCACACGCGCAGATCAAGCACGGCGCGCTGCCCCGCCTCCACGAACGAACCCGGCATGTACACCCAATCGCCCTGACTCAACGCCACGTCTTCGGTCTGTGTGAACGCGTAGATCAACGGATACCCCCGACCGCGTATCGTAGAAGCGCGGTTGAAGTCCATTGCGCCCGCGCGTCCGTTGACGATATCCGTCCAATTGCCCATATGGCCCGTACGCGGGGGAAGCAACGCAGGTTCGTTTTCCAGAAGATCCAGAAGCCTGCCGATCGGCAAATCGGTTTGGCCGAGGTGCAGACCGTCGAAGGCGAGTTCGCGACGCTCGAACGCCTCGATCCGGGCCCAGGACAGTTTTTCCTTTTCTCCATGCGCCATCTCGCCGATCCGATCGAGCGCTTCTAGCATCTGCACGGGAGTCTTCCCGCGGGACGTCGCCGTGGATGCGTCGATCATGACGAGGACTCCGGCTTGAGCCGGGCGGGCGCAACCTGGGCGAACTGCCGTCGATACCACAAGATGGCGTCGTCGTCCCTCACCAGTTCGACCGACTCCACATCGGCCACAAGAATGGTATGGTCCCCATGACCATGCAGAGCGTGGCGGCGACAGATCATCCACGCCAGCGCGTCCCTGCATACCGGCAGCCCGCAGGGCCCTGGGACAAAGGCGCCGTCGGCGAACTTGTCGGCGCCACGCGTGGCGAAACGGGTCGCCAGCGCTTCATGCCCGTGGCCGAGCATATTGACCGCGAACCGCTCGGTCTCACAAAAGTCGGAATGGCAGTCCGCCGTCTTCGCCAGGCATAACAAGATCATCGGTGGAGAAAGCGAGAGCGAGGTGAACGAGCTGGCGGTGAATCCGCGAGGCGCGTCGCTGCGATTGCGCATGGTCGCGATCACGACGCCGCTCGGGTAGCGTTGCATCGCCGCTTTGAACGCGTCGCAACGCGCCTTGATATCCGCTTCGATGTCATGCGCGGGCATCGACATGGCGCAGAGCCTCCTGTTCTTGGCCGGGCTGCGCGGCGAAGCGCTCCAGCAAATAAGGCAGCACGCCGCCGCGTTTGAAAATCCGCAACTCGTCCGCCGAATCGATCCTGGCTACGCCTTCGAACTCGATAGCGCCACCGTCGTCGCTGCGCGCAACAACACGCATCGCACTGCGCACCCCGATTCCGTCTTTCTCGCTTGACGCAGGAGCGATCTCGAACGTTTCCGTCCCGGTCAGTCCCAGACTTTCGACCGAATCGCCATCGTCGAATTCCACCGGCAGGATGCCCATCGCGATCAGATTAGAGCGATGGATGCGTTCGAAACTGCGCGCGACCACGCCGGCCACGCCCAAGAACCAAGGGCCGCGCGCAGCCCAGTCGCGCGACGACCCCACACCGTAATTGTGCCCTGCCAGGATCAGCAACGGAATGTTTTCGCCGCGATAACGCATCGCCACGTCGAACACGCTGCCGACCGCGCCGGTCGGCATATGCATCGTCACGCCGCCTTCGGTTCCTGGAAGAAGATGGTTGCGCAAGCGTTCGTTGGCGAACGCCGCGCGCGCCATGACTTCGTGATTGCTGCGGCGCGCACCGTAATTATTGAAACGATCTGGCGTGGTTCCACGCTCGGCGAGGTACAAGCCTGCCGGCGCATCCTTCGCAATACCACCGACCGGAGAAATATGATCGGTGGAGATATTGTCGCCGAGCACGAGCAACGCCCGCGCACCGCCGATGCCGCCGCTCGCCACTGGCCTCAACTCGTCGAAATACGGCGGCCGACGGATATAGGTCGATGCCTCGCGCCAGGGATAACGCTCGCCTTGCGCGACTTCGATCGCATCCCATCCGGAATTGAGATCGACGC
>SSEV01000238.1 GCA_008015095.1 Lysobacteraceae bacterium
ATAGTAATCCCCTGCCCATCGCCCTTGAACTGTCAGAAATCGCAGTCCCCGCGCGGCCCGCCCCTTGCCCCGTCAGGGGAAGGATCAAGCGCTTGCGCACTTGATCCGCGAGCGCGCTATCCATGGCGCGCAGCCCCTCTGTGTTGCTCAGAGCGGTCTTAGAGCCTGTTTTTCAACGATCCGCTGAGCATAACCGCCACGTACGGCCGGTCATCAACGGTTGCGAACCAGACGCCAGACCTCACGCGCGGCGCGCTGCCCGGACAAGACCGCCCCCTCCATAAATCCCTGCCATTCATAGAAACTGCTGGTGTGTTCGCCCGCGAACAACAGGTTATCTACCGGCTTGGCTTCGCGATCGGCGATCGTGGTGAAATATCCCGGCCGGTTGCAGGTGTAGGCGCCCTTGCTCAGCGGGTTGCGCGTCCAGTTTTCGGTGAATGCGATCACATTGCCGTCGGCGTCTCGCCGCGCTTCCTGCTGAGCGCCAGGTAGCGCCTGTTCCAAAGCCAGCAGGAACGCATTCGCGTCGGACTGCACCCGGCCGGGATCGAGCTTGCGCGCGAGCGCGCCACCGGTGTAATCGGTGAGCAATGCGCGCGTATCGTCGGCATTGATCGGATTGGTTTCCCAGGTGCATTGCAGATCCGGATGGTCGCTGTAACCGGCGCCGTTGCCGCTGTGCTGCGAATACCAATAAGGCCGCTTGAAGCCGACCATCAGCTTACTGTTGTCGCCCATCGCCGCATGGTCGATCGCATGGCGTTTCCATGCCGGCAGCCCGAGCGATGGATCGAGATCGACTTCACGCAAGACACTGAATGGCATGGTCAGCACGACCGCGTCATGGTCGTTCTGTACGGTACCCCCGCCGACATCGAATGTCAGCCGGATCCTGCCGCTGGCGAGTTTGCGCGCAGCGAGGAGGCGATGGCCCAATTCGACCGGCGACGGCAGCCGTTCGGCCAGGCCGGTCGCGATACGGTCATTGCCCTCGACGATATGGAAGCGCTCATCGCTGAATACGCCGAACGGCGCGAACTTGCTGCGCCGGTCAGCATGGATGAAGCGCAGGAACGCAATCGAACTCTGCTCGGAGATGCCTGCGCCGTATTCGATGGTGTAGGCCGCATCGATCAATCGATGCAGCAGGCGCCCGGCTCCGCGCGAGCGAAGATAGTCGTCCACGCTCATCATGTCGAAAACGCGATCGATCTCGCTGTGATCGTCCGCGGTCGGATAACCGAGCTTGCGCAAGTCTTCGCGCATCCGTCCGGTGAAATCGCGATATTCCTCGACGACCTGGGCTTCCGGATAGTCAACGCCGTCGAAACGGTAATACACCTCCCCGGGAAACTTGCTCACGTCTTCGAGCGCCAGACCAAAGGCCTGGGCGAATCCACGCATGCCGGTGTGGGTGGTATCGATGAGCTCGCCGCCGCGCTCGGCCACTTGCCCCGGGAAAAAACCGCGCAGGCTCCAACATCGGCCACCGACACGGGAACCCGCTTCGAATACGCGCGCGGCGATCCCTTTCGATGCGAGCTGAAAGGCGCAGCTCAGCCCGGCCAGACCTGCGCCTACGATCGCCACACCTCCGCGCTCCGCCGCTCCCAGCGCGGCAGGCATCCACCCCATCGGCGCCACAAGACCGCTCGCCGCAACGGCGGTGGCTTGCACGAAACGACGACGCTGCGCATCGCGCAGAACTTCCCGCTCAATCGCTTCCTGCGCGCTCTCGCCGGAAAGGCGGCAATGCTTCGCCACGCGCGCGACTCGCAGCAATCGCGCCATCATCGGACTACGGCTCATCCTGAATCCCCCTGTGCTGTCCTGGCAGCTCCGAAAGTTTACGGCCTTGCGGCCGCCGACGCCCCGGCCGTCCGGGGCGTCGGCGTCTCATCTGGCGACTGCCCTGCTCAGCGGAACAGGGTCAGCTTGAACTTGCTGAGCAGCGGATTGCTCGGCTGGAACCAAGTGATCGGCGCCGCTTCGTTGCAATTGGTGTTCTGGTTGGCCGGTAACTGGCCGCCCGAGGTCGTGCCCTGGGCCTGTCCACTGCCGGTGATCCACGAACCGCCCGAATCGCCGCGGCCGGCGCAGGCGTTCGACTGAGTCAGGCCGCGCACATTGCCGTTGCCGTAGTTCACGGTGACGTTCTTGGCGGTAATGGTGCCGCAGCGCCATCCGGTGGTTCGCCCTGACCGGCAGAGCGCGGCGCCTATCGCCGCTTCGGTGCTGCCCAACACCGTCTGGGTCGTTCCGCTGCTGTAACGATTGACCGCTGCGAACAATACGTCGGTGCTGCGCACATTCGCCCAGGCCATATCGCCGCCTGGATAATTCTGCGCCTGCACCGACCCCACGGTGGCATTGCCGATGCGGACGACGGTGCCGGGCCCGCCGCAATGACCGGCCGTAGCGAAGTCCTTGGTGCCGCCTTTGGTCACCGCGAAACCGATCGAACAGATCCCGCCGCCCGAAGTGTATTCGTTGCCGCCGATGACATCGGCGAGCAGGCTCGGGCTCATGTCTTCGGAAATCAGGAAACGCACCGCTTCGGCATCGGCCGTGCTGCGGGCGACGAAATCGACCGCCGCCGCCAAGCCACCGCGGCCGACGGTCACCACCACGCGGTTGTTCGGCACGTCCACATGCCAGGCCTGCACCGCGACGAGGCGACGACGGTCGGCGGAACGTGCGTAAACGTCATCGAGACTGGCTGCGGCGGTCTGCAGTTCGCGCAGAGAGTAGCGATGCCGGCGCACATCGACGCCGTTCAGCGCGGGCGCGCGTCCGGAGGTCGCAGCGACGTAACGGAAACCGCCATCGCGATCGCGCTCGATCCAACTACCGGCGAAATTCGCGCCCAGACGCTCGCGGACCATGCCATCGCGCGTGTAGGCGATGCGTTCGGCGCGGAAATATTGCGCCAGTTGCGCGTCGCTGACTTTCAGGTCGCGCTTCATCGCCGTGGCGAGCATAGGGCTGAGGACGCGATCTTCGGCGGCCTGCGCCGAAAGCATGACGCCGCCACAGGTGACCAGCGTGAGTGCAATCAGGGAACGGCGAACGACCCAGCGGACTCGGGTCTGGTGAATCATGGACATCGTAGGCGCTCCATTCGAGATTCGATCGGCGGGAAACGTTCCGACACCGGCAGGACCATGCGGTTCAGAATCGTGCGGTTCAGAATCATATGGCGCTGAACTATGCTACGGATGATCCTGCGACTGATGGTCATGCGATTCGTGATCATGCCATCAAGGCTGAACAGTTAAGGCTGCGCAGTCGAGATCACACGGTGGCGACGGCGGGCCGCAAGTGCGGTCCGCGCCGGCCGCCCCCAGACCGGCCGGTCGCCAGACCTTAGCAGGTTGATGCGAAGCGCACATCCTTCGCCTGTCGCGCAGATCAACGCTTGCGCAGCCTGCGCTCGAACAAGGCCAGCATGCGTGACCAGGCTTCGCGCGCCGAAGCTTCGTCGTAGCGCGGCGTGGTGTCGTTATTGAAACCGTGTTGGGTTCCCTCGGGCTTGTACAAGGCATAGCGCACGCCCGCCTTCTTCAGCGCAGCCTCGTAATCGGGCCAGCCGGCATTGATGCGCTCGTCGTTCGCAGCCAGTACGACCAGCATTTCGGCCCTGATCTTCGTCACATCCTCGGGCAGAGGCGCGCTGCCGTAGAACGGCGCGGCCGCATCCAGATCCGGCATGCGCGTCGCGAGGAAATTCGCCATCCCGCCGCCGAAGCAGAACCCCACCACGCCCAGACGACCATTGCCGCCCTCGATACCGCGCAGCATGCGCGCCGCAGCAAGAAAATCCTGGCGGGTCTTGTCGCGATCGAGCTTGGCGAATTCCGCCCGCGCCTTGTCCTCGTCGCCGGGGTAACCGCCCAAGGGAAACAACGCATCCGGTGCGAACGCGATGAATTGCTCCAACGCCAGACGCCGCGTGATGTCCTCGATATGCGGATTCAGCCCTCGGTTCTCGTGGACGACCAACACCACGGGCAGCTTGCGCCGCGCCTTGACCGGGCGAGCCAGATAACCGCGCCCCATGCCGTAGCCATCGGGCGATGCGAATTCGATGTATTGCGCCGACAAACGCTTGTCGTCGGGCTTGACCTGCTGCGCAGCGGCGAACTGCGGACTCAGCGCCGCCAGCAACCCGGCTGCGGTGGTCACGCCAACCGCGAATCTGGCGGCGCCGAGCAGAAATCCGCGGCGGTCGATATCGCCATGCACATAACGATCGAACAGGCGCAACACTTCAGGATCGAAATCGTGGGCGGTCTTGCGAGGCGGAACGGACATGATCGTCTCCGACGCGGGAGTGTCCGAGCACCTTACTGCAGCGAAACAGCCCGGTCGAGCGCCAGAATCCGACGGTTTTGATGCCCTGGAGACCGGGACGGCCACGATCGGAACCATTCGAAGCGGCGGATCGAAGGCGCGCATCGAAGACACCGCTCGAAGGTCCATCTTGAAAGCGCGGATCGTCAATTCGGTGGGCCGGCCGGATGTTCAGATCTCCGGCGGCGTCGCCTCGATCACCTTGATCGCTTCATCGGCGCGGCGTTGCGCTTCGCGAGTTTCCGTCTCCGTCATCGGTCACGGCTGTATCTGAGCCTCACGCTCCGGCGATGGCGTCGACGTGTCGAATGCTCCTATCAAGACATCGCCATGCACGGGCGATGCCGGCGTAGCGGAAGCTTTTGGCTGCTGCCGATGCGGCTCGTGATGCGATCGCTCCGGCGGGGGCACTGCGGTATCCGCGGTACGCTCAAGCATTTCGCGCACCAGAAGCGCGAACACAATCGCGAACACCAGCGCGAACACCAGCGCTATCGCCCACCGCACACCGACTAGGGCCTGCGAACGCGATTCGGGGACATTGCGCGGCCTCGGCATGACCGCCCGACGGGTTGCGTTTCAGCGGCGCGCCAGCGGGCGCGCCGCTGAATTCGCAACGCAATCCCCCCAATCGCGTTCACAGGCCCTAGCCCATCGCCAACACGTAATCGATCGCCGCGCATACGGCTGCCGACTGCGCGGTGTCGCATTGATCCGGCGTGGCGCGCGGGCTATCGGGATAAACCTCCGTGGTCGTCTTGTAACGCGCATCGGTCATGCCCGCGCATAGCCCCAATGCTTTCAGTGGATATTCGATCACGCCGGGCGCAACCACCGGCGAACCGATGATCTTGCCCTCGGCATCGGCGGGCGCGATATGGGTCACTCTCGCCACGGCGGCGATCACCGCCTGTTGGAATTCCGGTTGCGGAGACTCGCTGTCGTCGACCAAGTAGAACCCATCGGGGATTTCGCCCGGCTCGAACGGCTTGCCGTCACGCGCCGCCAACGCCGGACGGAATTCCGATTCATCGGTGTCGGTGGTTTCGTGCAGATCGATATGCAGCAGAATCTTCTCGCGCAATGGCGCGACCAGCCGCATCAGCGCTGCGGACTCTTCGGCGGTGCTGCTCTCAAGGAACGAGCGATTCGGGTCGATCGCATGACGGTTCCAGCGTTGGATATGCTCGTAAGCCCAAGGGCTGACGCAAGGCGCCGTCAACAGATTCACCCGACCGGCATAGTCCGCGGCATGCCGATCGAGGAAACGCAAGGCGCCGCGCACACCGCTGGTCTCGTAACCATGCACGCCACCGGTGACCAGCACGCAGGGCAAGGATTCGTTCCAGTCGCGGCTGCGCACAGCGCACAACGGATACGATTCCGCCCCATCGGACAAGAGACCGTACTGTTCCACATCAAAACGCGCGCGCAGACGGTCGATTGCGCGCAATACATCATCGGCATAGCGACGATGCCGGACCTGACGCGATCGCCATTGCGCGCGCTCGGCGTCGCCCCAGGCATGTCCCGGAATCCCGATGGGATAGAAAGCCGAAGTGGTCATTCGCGCGCCCCGCCGACAGGTTTGGGAACCCGGCCGGCCCACAGTGTAAGTTGCGGCGCAGGTTAGGCAAGTTGGGGACACCCATCAAGGCAAGTTGGGGGGAATTGAGGACACCCACTGAATCGGGAGGGATTGAGGAAAGGGCCTCAAGGCCAAGGCCTCAAGGACACCCATCGATTCCAAGACTGAACTCCAGTGCGAATTCCAGAATTCCAGGACATCCATGCATCCGAGCCCGCTGGTAAGGGGCTGGGCGATAAGCCGATCTCCGGCTTCGCGCACTCTTGACGCAGTGCGTCATGCCCCTTCGTGCAATAGCGACAACTGGCTGCCGCGACCACTATCGGGCAGGATGTCTTGGAAGGTCGTCGCCCGGACTGTCGTTCCTTCGGCCACCGCCAGGCATCGCAGCCGAATGCGCACTGCCCTTCAGGACACCAGGAAGCCCATCATGCACCGCAGCACGCTCAGCTTCGTTCCGGCCTTTCTCTCTACGTCGGCAGCCGCGCTGCCTGCGCTCGCCCTGCAGATGCTGGGCGTCATCGCCCTGCTCTCACCCGGCACGGCGCACGCGCTCGACTGCGGCCCCAACAACGGTTACGCATGCACCGGCGCCGCGACGCAATACGCGGGCAATTTTAATCCAGGGGTCGGCAGCGGCGGCTTCGGCGGCGGCAATTGCACCGCGACGCGCACGCCGGTGGTGTTCATCCATGGCAACAGCGACCATGCGATCAGCTTCGACATGCCGCCCGGCGCCGTCAACGGCTACACCAAACCGACGAATTCCATCTACGACGAGTTGAAAGCCCGCGGCTACAACGATTGCGAACTGTTCGGCGTCACTTACCTCGATGCCAACGAACGCGGCTCGCCGCAGAACAACTACCACAAGCCGGCCAAATACCAAATTCTCAAGACCTTCATCGATGCGGTGAAGGCCTACACCGGGCGCAGCCAGGTCGATATCGTCGCGCATTCGCTGGGATCGAGCATGACCCTGGCGATGGTGCGTTATTACGGCTATCAGGGCAGTATCCGCCGTTTCGTCAATATCGCCGGCGGACTGCGCGGGCTCAACACCTGCTACGCCACCGGTTATCAGTCGCCTTACGCGCCGGTGTGCAATGCCGAAGCCTACGTCTGGCCCTACGACTACTACACTTTCGGTTATTACCCCAGCACTGGCGTCGCCTTCTACGGCTACAACCGCTGGACCGGCAGCGGCACGACGAGCCTGCGCGCGATGCCGAGTAAATACTCCAGCATCTCCTTTTACACGATCACCGCCGGCTTCTACGACCAGGTGCACTGCTTCACCAACAGCTACAGCGGCGGCTGCAACAGCGGCGCGCTATTCAACTCCACCACCAACGTCAAGGCGCAAGTGGATATCGGATTCGGCAGCAGCGCGTACAGCTACGACTGGGACTGGGCCGACGGCAGCCCGCAGAACATGGGCGGCGGCGACACCAGCAATGGCGTCGGCCATGTGCGTTCCAAGAGCAACGCCGGGCGCATCGTTTACAACATGCTGGCGACCACCTGCACTACCGGATGTGCGAATGGCTACGCTGGCGTGAACGGACCGGCGTTCAATCGCTGAAACCATCACGCTCGACGCCGGTCGTCACCATAACCGGCCGACGCACGCACCGGACTAACCGCTTCGCCGTTCTCAGCGCGCGCCGCGCGTCGGCGCGTCCTGGTCCTGCCGCTGCTCTTGCTGCGGCGCAGGCGCGGCCTGCTGGCGATTCAGGGCATCGAGCTGCTGCAGGCTGTCGCGGGCCGGCGTATTGGCTACATCTTCGAGACGAACGTTGGCGTGGTAGTTCGGTTCGCGATCGCGGCCATTCGGAAAGTAGGACGTGAACAAGCGGTCGCCGTGGATGGTGACGTCCTGCGGCTCGCGCACCACGTTCTCGCGGCGTTTGAATTCGAGCAGGCCGGCCGCAGCGATGTTCTGGATCTGTTCTTCGTTGTAGCCGCCGCGCGCCTGCACGGCGCTGCGCATCTGATCGTACACGGCGCGATCCTGCGGACTCAAACGGTCGATCCCCAAGGCCCCCTGGTCCTGCGCGCCTGGGTCTGCGCTCCGGTCGTTTCCGCGCGCGGGCGCATCCTGCAGCCGGATGCCCAGATCACCACGGGCGTAATTCTCGATCTGCATCGTTTCGCCGCGCGTGTTGCTCACGGTGAGCGTCGTGCCATCGAGGCGATAGGTGAACTCACCGTTCGCGCTACGATAGGTGTTGGCCGGATCGCCTTCCGCACGCGTCCCGCCGCTCAACAATTCGTCGCGACCACGCTGATTGCGCCAGCGCAATTCACCGCGGCCATCGCTGTCCATGATCGTATCGCCGCCGTCGGCGACGTAAGTGTCGCGACCGATGCCGCCCTCCATGCGGTCGCGCCCGGCGCCTCCGATCAGGATATCGTCGCCGCGATGCGCGCGCAGCGTGTCGTTGCCGCCCTCTCCGATCAGCAGATCGTTGCTGTCGATTTCGCGCGGGTTCTGTCCGCGCGTCATGCGCCTGGAATCGATGATGGCCTCGTGATTCGGATCCACGTCCTCGGTGGTGGTGTTGCGCTGCTCGCGGCGGACCGCGTTCTGGGCGCGGTTGTCGCCGGGATGCTCGCGATCGACCTCGGCCGCGCCGCGCAGATCCCGCCCTGGATCGAGATAGATCTGACCGACATTGAAATTTTCATTGGTCAGCCGATCGGCCAGGTCCTGATGCGAACGACGCAGATCCGCCAGCAGCGCGGTGCGCGCCGGCTCCAAAGCATCGGCGATGTTCTGCACACGTCCGTATTCGCCGACCAACGCCGGGTAATCCCGGTTCGCCTGGGCGATCCGATCGCGATTGGCGGCTTCGCCTTCGACGGTCACGCCGAAATTCCGCTCGACCCGGTCGATCTCGTCGCGGTGCAACTGGAGCATGCGGTACACGCTGCGCGCCTCGTCGGGCGTGACGTTGTTCGGGTCGTCATAGAGACCGAACACTTGCGCTTCCGCAAATCGCCGCTTGCGCAGCCCGGGTTCGACCGAATCCGGATCGGGGAACTGATCGGTGAGCGGATCGCTGCCCCAGCAGTTGTAGCGCATCTGGAACCAGGCTTCGGCGCGATCGCCGTCGCGGATCGCATCCATGATCGGATGTTCTGGGATGTCCCGGTTGTGGATTCCGTTCAACATCCCGGCGCCACGGTTGTAGGTCAGCGACACCAGGGCCACGCGTTCGTCGGATAAGGGCATCCCCAGCGCCGTGGCCGGCCCTTCGTACTCCGCCATCGAGGCGCGCAGCAGGCGGTCGGAATCCGCTTCGTTCATGCGATGCGTAAAGGTCAGCCCGAGTCGGGTGCGGTCCTGGGCAGGCGCTGCGTCGATCGCCGCCAGCGTCTGCCATTCGCGTTGAGTCAACTCGATGCCGGATGCCCGCCAAATCTCGACGTTGTTATCGCGGTTGAAGGTATAGCCC
Source organism: Lysobacteraceae bacterium (assembly GCA_008015095.1). GTDB lineage: Bacteria > Pseudomonadota > Gammaproteobacteria > Xanthomonadales > Xanthomonadaceae > Lysobacter_I. Next base: position 9,406 of record SSEV01000238.1, read on the forward strand.
CAACCGATAGTCGCGCGGCCGTCGCCCACATCCTGGGCGCGCGCATGCAGGCCTTCGGCGCCGACCACCACCATGCGCAGCTTGCGGTCGTATTCTTCCTGCGTCAGCTCTCTGTAGTCCATGACTCATCTCCGGGGTCACGCGGTGTTTCGCTACGCGTGTCGTGCAGTGATTGGTGTCAGCGATTCACGCCATCGCGGCGGCAGGCGGGGCGGGAAGGACCGGCGGGCGTATCACCGCGCTTGCGCTCCAGCACATCATCGAAAGCGACGATGTCGATATCCTGCTGCGCGGGGCGGACCGTGTCGCGCATCTTCCAGACCATGCAATCGCCGCGCACCGTGGCGCGTACCAGGTAGATCGCGCCGCTGCGCAGACTTTCGACAGTCAGCACCGCGGTGTCGCCGACGGCGATACCATGGACCAGACCGCCCTCGTCGATCTGCGTCAGGCGCACGCGCGCACCGGAAGACTCGCCCTTGATCTGATCGCCATCTTGAGCGAGATCGACGGTGAAGCCGCCGCAATCCGCATCGGGCGCGGTCTTGTCGCACCAGCGCACCGACCACTGCCCATCGAACGCATCCTCTCGATCCTGCGCCTTCGGCGACGAAGCGCACGCGGTTAAAGCGCAGGCAGTCAAGGCGATAAACATACTCATCGACATGCCGGCCGACACGGGGGATCGCACGATCAGTCCGACCGCACGGACGGCGACGGCGCAACGCGGCAATGGCATGTCCGGGCCCTCTTGGCGCGACGGTGCCCTCACGCTACGACCGGCGGCGGCGGGGGTCAAGCGCGACGGCCTTTCGGGGGCATGGGCCATTGCCGACCACTGCGGCATTTCGGAATGGCTCCGCACGAGCCGCCAAGCGGGTACTCTGCCGCCTTTCGACACCGATGATCTTCGCCGCCGCGATGCCGCATCCCCCCGGCCCCCTGCTGACGCGTACGCTCGCCGACGCCCTGCGCGCTGCGCGCGATCGAGGGGCCGGCACTTGGTCGGGCTCGCTGGACCTGGGCCGTTCGATCGACGAAACGCGACTGGATACCGCGCACTGGCGATGGCGAGACACGGATTACCCTTATCCGGAGCCGCTCAAGGACCGCACCATTTACCACTGGAACGGCGACGATTTCGCACCGATCTCGCGTTATGGCGGCGCGCTGATCAAGCTGGTGCCGACCGAATGGGGCGCCCCCACCTTCGAGATCGACGGCATCAAGATGCTTCCCACCGCGAAGATCTCGCCGATCGATGATGCGCGACGCAAAGTAGCGCTGGTGCAACCGCAGGGCAAGCGCGTGCTCGACACTTGCGGAGGCCTTGGCTATTTCGCCGCATGCTGTCTCGACGCGGGCGCCGCGCATGTGCACTCCTTCGAGAAGAATATCGACGTACTGTGGTTGCGCACGCTCAACCCGTGGTCGCCCGATCCCGAAGCGCCGGTCAGCGGCGGTCGTCTGCAACTCGTTCACGCCGATGTGCGCGAGACCATCGCGGGGGTTCCCGCAGGCTCATTCGACGCCCTACTGCACGACCCTCCGCGCTTCGGCATCGCAGGCGAGTTGTATGCGCAGTCGTTCTACGACCAGCTCGCACGCGTGCTGCGGCGCGGCGGCCGTTTGTTCCATTACACCGGCGCGCCGAACGCCCTGACCAGCGGGCGCGACGTGCCGCGCGAAGTGGCCAGGCGCCTGGAGAAGTCCGGATTCAAGGCGCAACCGGCCTTGGACGGCGTGTTGGCGATCAAGCATTGAACAGCGCCCGATCCACAATGAGGTCAGGCATTGTGTTCAGTCCAATAGGCGCGCGATCTCGGCGTCCTTCTCTTGCCACACGCCATTGATCCATCGCTGGAAGGCGTCCCGGAACGCGGCATCGTTCTGGTAATCGCCGCCGAGCAAGGCATCCGGAATCGGGAATTGGCGCACCGTCATACGCACTTCCGGGATGCGATCCCCGATCAGATCCAGCATCGAAGGCCGGCCACCGGGATAAACGATGGCGACATCGAGAATCGCCTGCAGGCTATCGCCCATCGCATCGATCACGAACGCCACGCCACCTGACTTCGGCTTGAGCAGATGCCGATACGGCGATGATTGACCGGCGTGTTTTTCCGGCGTGAACCGCGTGCCTTCGACGAAATTCATCACCGCGACAGGAATCGCACGGAACTTGGCGCAAGCGCGGCGCGTAGCCTCACGGTCGCGCTGCCCCAACGCCGGATTCTTCGCGATCTGCTCGCGCGTATAGCGGCCCATGAACGGGAAATCCAGCGCCCACCAGGTCAGCCCCAGCAGCGGCACCCAGAACAACTGGCGCTTGAGAAAAAAACGTAGGAAAGGGATACGTCGGTTGAACAGCTTCTGCAGCACCAGAATGTCCACCCAACTCTGGTGATTGGCCAGCACCAGGTAATGACCGTCCGTTTGCAGCGGCGCATGCTCTTCGACAAGGAAACGGATGCGGGTGAAACGATCGATCATCGCGCTGTTGACCGCGATCCAGTTTTCCGCGAAGCCTGTCAACACCGGGTTGCAGGCAAGACGCAGGCGTTCGGACGGCAGCACGGCCTTGAACACCGCGACCGCCAGCAACGGCAAGGCGTGCAACACCGTATTGGCCACGATCAGCAACAAGATCGGCACCAAACGCAACCACAGCATGAGAGTCGGCCAAGGCGGGGGAGCGGCAAGCGTATCAAACTATGATGACGAGACGCCCCGCGTCGGGATCGATCGGTCAGGGCGACGGCGTCCGCTACGCTTCGTCGAACACAAAGTCCTCCGCCTCGTCATCGACTGGCCCCGGGCCGCCCGCACCGCTGCATCAGCCGCACCGCCTTCGCAATCAATACCCGTAATGTCTGAGCGCATCCGCCGGCGGTCGCGGCGGCGGCTCAAGCGGCTTCTGAGGTTGACCTTCCCCCAGGAACTGCTCGAACTTGGCGCAGCCTTCGGGCTCTTTCGACTCGCACAATCCCGCTTTGACCCGGAACGCCTGCCGTCCGTCCGTGGCCAACCGGGTGCGCACGACGGCCGGCGCAAACACGAACCCCGATTCGAACACTTCCCAGACCGTGGTGAGGAATCCATCGCTCATTTCGTAGCGACGCATGCCCGCAGCGTCCGTGGGCACACGGCGACCATGCGCCTCCAGCATCGCGATCACATCGGTCACCGTACCCGGCGCGATCGATTCGGAATCGGGGATATAAGCAGGCAGCATGCCCTTCTCGTCGGCCACGACATTCGCGTCGACATGCAATCGCTTCCATTGCCGCAACGCGAACCCAGGCCCATAAGCGGGGGCATCGGGCCCGAACATCACCGGCACGTAGATCCGCCCCGGCATCACCGTGGTGCCGGTCGGCGCGCCCTCTTCCAAGGCCTCGCTCGGCGCATACGGCCAGGTCTTCGCCGCTTCCACGGCTTCATGATCCATCGCTTCGTTGTCCGCGCTCTTGTCCACGACAAGGTCGAGCACACGGCCACAAGCGTCGATATCGATCCGCAGAATCACCTTGCCCCGGCGCTTCGCGATTCTGGCAGCTTCTGGGTATGTCACCGGGCTCGGCTCCAAAGGCGGCGGACATGCCGACGACACCGAGGCCGCGGCGTCGGATGGCGCGACATCGGATTGCGCGCCGGCCGCTCCCGCCCACAGGCATCCCCATAAGCACGCCGCCAGCCATCCGTTTCTTGTCGATATCTGCATTCCCGCAGCCCTGTCGTTCTCTTACAAATCCGCAATCTTCATTTTGACGCGCGGTATTTCGTTTGCCTGGCGCATCGCGCGCCGCTGATGCGCCCGCGGTGCGCACCGCCCGAGGCGGACGCCAAGCCGTCGAAGGGCCGCCTGTCGACGCAACCACGGATGGCTGCGTCGACGATGCGATCACCTCAACGATGGATTGGCCGCAGCATTAGGGCAACGCTGCAAAAGTCAGCGTTGCCGCGGCACAGGGATGCGCCGCCCGCGAATCAATCACGCAAGTGATTGATTCAGTGGTCGCAAGTCCAGGAGGGACTTGCTCAGTGTTGCCTTAGTTCCAGTTCGGGCAATCGGTGACCCCCGAGGCGCACTGCGCCCAGGCATTGCAGGCGCCGTTGCTGCCGATCTCAATGCATTGTGCGCAACAGGTCTTGCCCTGGCTGGTCGTGTGCTTGAACAGTTTCAGGGCCGGTGCGACGGGTTCCATCACCGGTGACGTTTCGACGGCCTTCGTGGCGCTGACCCGCGCGGGCTCCGCCGCCATTGGTTGAGCCTTCTGCGCTTTGGTTGTGGCTCTCTGCTGCGCGAAGACCGTGACGCCGATGAGCGCCGACAACAGCAGACATACCGTTATGACTTTCCGTGCGTGACCGATCATTGGATTCCGGATCATACTCACCTCTGTCAGTGTTGTTGTTCGCATGCCGCATGCGAAAAGCGAGGCCGAATACACGAATAAGCGGGTCAGACCTGCTTCAGACGGCCCATTGCCGCAGGACGGGCCATCGGCAAATGAAGCGGGTTCCGTGTCCCCCAAAGATCATCCTGCGGCCCCGGCAGGATTTCGCGCCTCGAGAACGCAAAGTAGCGCCGCGCCGCGCCCATGTCGAGTGGGCGCGAAACGCCATTCCGCTCGCCCCGTCATGGCGCCTTCCGACACCCGCGCTGATTCTGGCGCTTTCTCATGGGTGTCCCAAATGATCGTTGTTCAGATATTTGTTTCATGGGGCCCTCGACATCTGCCCCAGACATCTGCCATCCCCTTTCGACAGGCGTCAGGCCAGATGGAATCCGGTGTGAGTGCAGCCCCTCCGCTGTGACAGGCCAGCCTCGCAATCGAGGGAATCGTCATCGGTGTGGTCGTATTTCATGGCGCGCGCTGCGCAACGTTGGCCAGGGGATATGTCGCGCCGGGCGAATGCGAACCGATCGCTGCGCTTATTGCCCGCTGCCCAGCGGGGTTCCGGCGTAGCCCGGAATCAGCCACTCGTTCATCGGGTCGCCGATCGCGCTCATGCCGATCACGCTGCCGTTGGTCACGTCGACGCGACCACTCATGTTGCCGATGCCAGGCAACACCAGCGAATTGACGAATCCATCCTGATAAGTGAACGAAGTGCGGCCGAACTGCAGCCCTAAGAATGGCTGATCGGTGTAGTCGGTGATGTCGTTGCCCGGCAAATCATGGAAACGGTGCCAGTAATTGCCGATATTGCTCACGGTGTTATTGGCGAAGGTGTGGTACGAGGGCCACGGCAAAGAAGTCTGCCTGCGCGCGAACGAGACCACTTTCCGTCTCACTTGCTGCCCTGCGACCACAACCCGCATCCCCTCACCCGGTTCACGACCATTCGCGCCCGCCAATTCCTCGCCATAGGCCTTCTCGAAATGCGGGTTCGGACTCGTGTTGTCTGTGACTTCGCGCATCGTCCAACCCACCAGTCCGGGCTTGCAAGCGCGGACATCGGCCCAACCGGCGAAGAATGGCGCCGCCGGGAAACCCGGCGTCCCCGGGGTGAGCCGCAACGTGTCGCCGGCCGCCAACGACGGGATGACATTGGTGCCCACCACTGCGCCATCGCGGTTACGGTAAGTCACGGTGACAGGGCCGATGTTGGTCGTGGATGCGTTGAGCACGCCGATCATGGTGTCCAGTTGTGGCCCCACCGGACCGAGTTGCTGCGTCACTTCGGCGCTGGTCACGTTGTAGGAGGGGCTATTGGCCATCATCGCGCTGCCCATGCGGAAACGCTTACCGGGGCTCATCTGCGGATTGGAGGGCGAGCCATAACGGAAGAAGTCGGTCAGAATCAGATCGCCCACCAGAGAATGGCGGTCGGAGGTCACCCAAGCCCACGCATTCTCGTCGATGGACGTATTGGAGAGGTAGAACGGTTCGGTCGCCTGCCACAGGCTCAAATCGATGAACATGCCGTTGCCCGGCAGGGTTGTGGTGATGGTCGGCAACGAGATACCGCTGCTGGTGCCCTTGTACGCGGTGATGTTGGTCGGTGTCGCCGCAGTATTGCGCACGCAATAGAACGGTAGATTGCCGTTGAGGAAATCGAAGGATGTGCGGTTGGTCAACGGCATCGGGCCTGCGTACAGATTGACCCCGACATCCTGCGCCATCTGCAGTTGCTGCTGCGAATTGGCGCCGGGGCGCAGCGGATGCATGTCGACCAGCCGGTTGCCGCCGATCACGACCGAATCGACGTGATGCAGCGTGCTGCCGACCACGGGCACGTCGGAGACGATGCGCGCCGAGCCGACGCCATTGGCCAGCGATGCGAGTTCCGGCACGCCGCGGTTCCAGGTCTCGTTAGGCTGCAGCGTCCGCGACAGCGTCGTCACCAGCACGCCGTTGCGATTGTAAAGTTGCACCCGCACGTTGGCCGGCCCGTTGCCGGTCGGGTTATTGATGACGAACGCGCTCTGGAACCCGTTCAATTGGGTGAAAAGATCGTGGTCCCTGGGGTTGTAGAACAGGCAGGGCGCGAATTTTTCGGTTGCGGCGTTGCCTTGCAGGTTGGTCGAGGAATGGATCCATCGGTAATCCTGCTCGATGCCGTATTCCTCCGGTGTTTTCGGTTGGTTGAGCTTCTCGCCCGGCCGTTCGTTGGGTCCGCTCGGGATCGGCAGTGCGACCGCCGGGCATGCGATCGGAATGGGCGCGGGTGTCTGCGCCAGCACGCTACCGGCGAGCATGCACAACGCCGTTGTCTGGATCATGGTACGCATCGTGAACTCCTTCTCTGGGTACTTGCGGAAGGCGGAAGCACCGCCAGTTGCGATGCTCCGCGTGGTGACCGGAGCCCCTTTCTCCGACCGGCCCTATGCGTGTGGCAGGCTGTCGATTAACACTGTTGTCGAATAACACTGTTGTCGATCAGCGCCTATGTCGAGGAACAACCCGTTCGTGCAGCCCTGGACAGCCGTATCCGCAAATCAAACGCATCAGCGATTGCGTCGCCGGAAACGAATCCAGGCACGTACAGGACCAACGACCTGGAAACGACCGTGAAGATCGCTTTCAACAACCGCGAGTACGCATGTGGCCTACCCCGTAAGCGGATGAAGCCTGCGCGATCGATAAGCAAAAAGAGAGAAATGTGATGCGCATCGCGGTGCGGCGCATGAACGTTCATCCTGTTTCGTAACCACAGCAAATTTCCCGCAACCGACACCGGCCACGACAGCGAGACGGCCAAGAGCGCACGACCGAAATCAGCGCATCGCGAACGCATCGAGATCCTCGCGAAGCCATGCGCCCGGCGGGGCAGAATTTCATTCGGGCGAAGACGGCGCCGGATGGTGTCGACGCCGGGCAGCGCCCATCGATTCTCAAGCCGCAAACCGGGCGTCGCCGGGTTCGCTCCCGACGAATGTGTCGCTTGTGCGCTTGCCTGGTCGTCGCAAGCGTCGTTGGCTGCGCTAACCGGCGGCTGACCGGCTGTTCATCAGCCGGCTACCAGGTGGCCGGCGCCATGGGAAATCAACGTGTGGGGATATACTCGGTCCGGCATGGCGGGTGCCCTACCCGCTGACGAATATCGGAGACAGGTCATGGGTCTTGTGCGTGCGGTGGTGGGCGCGGTGAGCGGTACGCTCGCCGATCAGTGGAAAGACTTCTACACGATTCCGGACGGTCTGCCGTCGACGGCGGCGCTGTTCGCCGCGGTGCCGCGCGGCACCAACGCCGGACGCGGCTCCAACACCAGCGGTTCCTCGAACATCATCACCAACGGCTCGAAAATCATCGTGCCCGAAGGCTACGGCCTGCTGCTGATGCAGGACGGCGGCATCACCGGTTTCGTCGCCGAGGCGGGCGGTTATGAGTGGCGTTCGGACGACCTGAACTCCAAATCGATTTTCGCCGGCGACGGTCTGGTTTCCTCGCTGATCACCCAAAGTTGGGAACGCTTCAAGTTCGGCGGCCAACCGGGCTCGCAGCAGGCCGCTTTCTTCGTCTCGCTGAAGGAACTGCCGGACAACCGCTTCGGCACCCAG
>SSEV01000240.1 GCA_008015095.1 Lysobacteraceae bacterium
GCCCAGTAAGCTGCACTCTACTCGGTCGTGCCGAAAATCCGATCGCCGGCGTCGCCCAGTCCAGACAGGATGTAGCCGTGGTCGTTCAATCGTTCGTCGATCGCGGCGACGAAGACTTCGGCATCGGGGTGCGCGGCTTCCAGCGCGCGCAGGCCTTCGGGCGGGGCGACCAGGACCACGCCTTTGACCTTGCGACAGCCGGCGGCCTTGAGCGCGCCGATCGCGGCGATGGCGCTGCCGCCGGTGGCCAGCATCGGGTCCAGCAACAGCGCGGTGCAGTGTTCGACGCCGTGGACCAGTCGTTGGTAATAGGCCTGCGGCTTCAAGGTCTGTTCGTCGCGACGCAGGCCGATCACGCTGACTGGCGCCGAAGGCAGCAGCGTCTGCACGCCAGGCAGGAAGCCGAGGCCGGCGCGCAGGATCGGCACCAGGGTGATTTTCGTCTGGTCGCAGCGACCGACATCCAGCGGTCCGGCCCAGGTCGCGATCCGCGTCTCGTCCAGCGCGAGGTCGGCGGTGGCTTCGTAGGCGAGCAGGGCGGCGATTTCGCCGGCCACTTGCCGGAACACCGCCGGCCCACTGGCAAGATCGCGCAACAGGCCGAGCTTGTGACGGACCAGCGGGTGTTTCACTTCGACGATGCGCATGGCGGTGGGGTCGATGCGGGTTCGGCCTTAGCCTACCCGACTCCGGCGAAAGTGTGCGCGATGGAGTGCGCGTGGCGGAGACCGCGGAACGACGGTGATCAGCGCGACGGCGACGGTGCGGCGGGGGTGGCCGTCTGGGCGAGGCGTTGCGCGAAAGCAATGACGGCGTCGGCGCAGGCCTGCGTTCGGGTTTGCAACAGCAGATGCGGGCCGTCGAGCACGCATTCGTTCGCACGGGCGATGCCCGCGACCAATGTGCGCACCCGTGAAGGTCTCAGCAGCCGGTCGTGCCGCGCGCGCAGCGCCAGTGTCGGCACAGTGATGCGCCGCAGCCGGTCACCGACATCCGCGCGCATGGCCATCGCTGCGCGTGCGCGCAGCACCGTGGGCTCCACGCTGCGCAGCGCGGCCGACAATTCCTCGCGTAACTCCGGTGTGCTCCAGCGGCCGAGCAGCAGCGCGGCAAGTGCGGCCATCGGCACGCTACGCACCGGGGCGATGACGCTGAGACTTGCGAACGGCGAGAGCAGCGGAACCGGCGCGGTCGCGAACGTGGTCGAAAGCACCAGGCCGATCAGATTCAGCGGCGGGTCGGCGGCGATGGAAAGCGCGATCGGCCCGGAAAACGATTCGCCGAGCAGCACGAAAGGACTCTCTCGCGGTAATGCGTCGCGCGCCAATGTTTCGAGCTCGCGATAACCGAGCACGCGATCGCCCGGGTAGGCGATGATCTCGACCCGGTCGAACCCCGGTCGCGCGGCGTCGGCGAACCCGCGCAGCATGTGTGCGGTGCCGTCCAGGCCGGGGAGCAGACACAGTGCGATCATCGGTTCGCGGGTCGCGATGCGCCGGCCGCGTTCACTCGCCCGCGTCCCAGTCGATCTTGTAGCCCATGCCGTAGACCGAAACGATTGGGTCGATGCCGCCGCCAGCATCGGCGATCTTGCGTCGCAGATTCTTGATGTGGCTATCGACCGTGCGGTCGCTGACCACGCGATGGTCGAGATACAGCGCATCGATCAGGTTCGCGCGCGACATCACCCGGCCAGGGCGCGCATGCAGCGCTTGCAGCAGACGGAATTCCACCGGCGTGAGGTTCAGCGCCACGCCGTGCAACCGCGCCTCCAGGCGTTCTTCGTCCAGTCGCAGCGGCGGCGGTGCGTTCAGCTCCGCCGGTTGCGCGCGGCGCAACACCGCCTTGACCCGCGCCACCACCTCGCGCGGACCGAACGGCTTGCAGATGTAATCGTCGGCGCCCAATTCCAGGCCAAGCAGACGATCGATCTCCTCCACCCGCGCGGTGATCATCAGGATCGGCACCGACGAGAACGCGCGCACTTCGCGGCAGACGCGCAATCCATCCATACCCGGCAGCATCAGATCGAGCAGCACCGCGGCCGGCGCGCGTTCGCGGATGCGGGCCAGCGCATGCGCGCCGTCGTCGAGGATGGCCGCGGCATACCCGGCGGCCTTGAGGTAATCGCGCAGCAGTTCCGCGAGTTTGGGCTCGTCCTCGACGATCAGGATTTCGGTGGCCGCGAGAGAGTTTTCCCGTTGCGGCGCGCCGTGCGCCATCGGACCTGCACGGTCGCTGCCGGTATCGTCCGCGCCGGGTGGAGGCATGTGAGGATTCATCCCGAGGTTTTGGTTTCGAACGGGAGAAACGCCTCGATGCGCAGCCCGCCTTCCGGCGAATGCGCGGCGGCGACCGTGCCGCCGTGCGCCTCGACGATATTGCGGCAGATCGCCAGACCCAGGCCGGCGCCACCGAAGCTGCGGCTGCGCGAAGGTTCGACCCGGAACAGGCGCTCGAACAGATGCGGCAGCGCCTCGTCGGGCACGCCCGGCGCGGTGTCGTCGATTCGCAGCCGGCCGCCGCCGGCCACCAGATCGAGTGCGACGAGGACCCGGCCCGGACGATCGGTGTAGCGCATCGCATTGCCGAGCAGGTTGTCCAGCAACTGGCGCAGGCGCGTGCGGTCGCCGCGTTCCAGCCGGCACACCGCCGGAACCGATGCCGCGCTCAGGCTCAGGCCCGCGGCCTGCATCGCCCCGGTGTGCGCTTGCACCGCCTCGCGCACGACCTCCGCCAGATCGACCGGCTCGAACCGGTAATCCAGCGCGCCGGCATCGGAGAGCGAGAGTTGATACAGGTCGTTGACCAGATCGCGCAGGCGCGCGCATTCGGCCTGCAGCGATGCGAGACGTTCGCCATCGACCGCGCGCACGCCATCCTGCAGCGCCTGGATCTCGCCGCTGAGCACGCTGATCGGTGTACGCAGTTCGTGGGCGATGTCGGCGCCCCATTGCCGGCGCGCATCGCGATGTTTCTCCAGCGTCGCGGCCAGTGCGTTGAAATCGCGCGCCAATGCGCCGAATTCGTCGCCGCGCGCGGCGTCGATGCGCGTCGCGTAATCGCCGGAGGCCAGCGCGCGCGTGCCGGCGGCGAGCGCGCGCACCGGACGCAGCAGCCAACGCGACAGCGCCCATGCCGAGATCAGCGCGATCAGCAGCACCGAAACCGCGATCCAGGCCATCCGCTGCCGCTGCTGGCGGGCGAATGCCAGATCCAGATCGGAGCGCAGGCGCGGCAGCGGCGCCAACAGCAGGTGGCCCACCGTTTCGCCGTCGTGCACGATCGCGATCGCCGGCGCATCTCGCGGCACATGCGGATTGCCAGCGACAATGTCGCCGCGGGCGTCGATCAGCAGCAGGCGCGGACGCAGATTCGGGCCGAGTCGCGGCGGCCGCGGCGGACGTTCGGCGCCCGGTGGCGCATCGCGCCACGGCGGCGGACCGGCCGGGCCGGGTGTACCGAACACGGGTTCGTCGGGTGCGGGCGCATCGGGCCTCTGCGCGTTCGGTTCCATCTCCGGCGGTGGCGGCGTCTGGTCTTGAAATCCGAAGGGGGGCGGCCCCGGCGGTTGTGGGCCGGATCGCAAGCGATCGCGAGGACGCGGTGGCGCATTGCCCGGAGGGCCGCGACCGGCGGGAGAATCGCCCAGGTCGAGCATGCGCAGCATTCCGGGCGTATCGCCGGTCAGGAATGCCCAATCGCCGTGGCGGGCATAGGCCCGGGCCAGTCGTTGCGACGACGCCTCGATCCGCTCGCGTTCGAGCCGGTTGACGTAGCTGAGGAAACCCTGCTGGAAACTGCGTGCCTGGAACGCGGCGAACGCGGCCAGCGCCACGATGCTCAGCAGCGCGAAAGCGAGGAACAGGCGGTGCCAGAGGCGGAGCGGCATGAGGCGATGCGTGCGCGGCCGGAGTGCCGACACCTTAGCCGGATCGACCGGGCAAGGGAACGCGGCGCCCGGCGATTCGCGTTTTTTTGATGATTTCTCCTTGATTTCTGCACGATCGCTGCATGCTGGATGCGCAATCGGGGGCTAGCCTGGAGACATCCGGAATTGCCGGATGTCTTCCACGGAGCCCCCATGTCGCTGCCACGCATTCGATCTTTCTGGGTCTTGTTGTCGCTCGCGCTGGCGTTCGCCGCGCACGGCCAGCAGACCCGCGAACCGCCGCCGGGCGGGGGCGGCCCAGGTCATGGTCCGCGCCCGCCGATGGGCGAACGTCGCGGTCCGCCGCCGTTGCCGACCGAGGAACTCAAGCGTGTGCTCGTGCTGGATGCGAAACAGGCGCAGTCGGTGGACGAGATCTTCCGCAAACATCGCGAACAGATCGAGCAACTGCATCAGCGCACGCGTGAGCAGCACGAGAGCCTCGCCCACGACACCGACGAGCGCCTGCGCAAAGTGCTGAGCGCAGAGCAGTTCAAAACCTTCCAGGAATGGAAGGCGGCACATCGTCCACGGCCACCGCATGCGGGCGGACCGCGCGGCGGTCAGCGCCCGCCACATCGTCCGCCGCATGGCGCGATGCCGCCTGATGCCCCGTCCGATGCTCCGCCGCCGGCCGCAGACCAGCGCCAGGGAGACTGAACCATGCGCGCGCTTTCGCGAAGCCTTGTCGCCTTCGGCGTGATCGCGGTTGCGGCCGCGATCGTGCTGCCCACCCTGTCCGCGCCGCTCCGCAAACAGACGCGCATCCGTGCGGAACCGCGCTTGCAGTCGCTGCGTCCGCTGGCGAAACCTGCCTCGCAGGCGTTGTTGTTGCCCGAAACGCAATTCGGCGCGCCCTTGCCCGGACTCACGCCGGAACAGACCACGGCGTTCATGACCGGACTCAACGCTTTCGTCGCGCTTGAGAACGGGGCCAGCGGCCTGGGGCCGATCTTCAACAACCGCTCCTGCGTCTCCTGCCACGGTCAGCCCGCGGTCGGCGGCGGTTCCGGCATCCGGGTGACCCGCTTCGGGCAGACCAGCAACGGTGTGTTCAACGACCTGGAGACCTTGGGCGGTTCGCTGTTGCAGCAGAACGCGATCGATCCGCTGGCGCGCGAAATCGTGCCGGCGCAGGCCACGACGGTGGCCCTGCGCCAGTCCACGCCGGTGTTCGGCCTTGGCCTGATCGAAGCGATTCCCGACGAAACCATCCTCGCCAACGCCGAAGAACAGCAGAGTCTTGGCCTCAATGGCGTGCCTTCGTTGGTGACCGATGTGGTCAGCGGCAACACGCGCGTCGGACGTTTCGGCTGGAAAGCGCAACTGGCGACGGTGCTGGCGTTTTCGGGCGATGCCTATCTCAACGAAATGGGCATCACCAACCGGCTGTTCCCACAGGAGAACGCGCCGAACGGCAATGCCGCGCTGCTGGCGCAGTTCGACCGCGTGCGCGATCCCGAAGACAGGGTCGATCCGCTCAGCGGCAAGGGCGTGATCGATGTCGCCGCCGATTTCATGCGCTATCTCGGTCCACCGCCGGTCGTGCAGTTCACGCCATCGGCGCTGCAGGGGCGCACGCTGTTCGAACAGACCGGATGCGCCGGCTGCCACAAGCCGCAGATGATGACCGGGCCGAACAGCGTGCAGGCGCTCAGCTTCAAAGAAGTCAACCTGTATTCCGACCTGTTGCTGCACGACATGGGCGGCCTCGGTGACGGCATCGTCCAGGGCACCGCGGGAGCGCGCGAGATGAAGACCGCGCCGCTGTGGGGGTTGCGCGCCAGCGCGCCTTACCTGCACGACGGCCGTGCGCTGTCGGTTGATCAGGCGATCCAGGCGCACGACGGCGAAGCCCTGGCATCACGCAACCGCTACCGCGCGCTCAACGCGACCCAGCGCCAGCAGTTGCTGGATTTCCTCAACTCGATTTGAGGGTTTTCGAAACGAGACAGGCAAGCGTCAACGCACGAAAACAAAAGGCCGGATTTGCCCCGGCCTTTTCGCTTCTGCGGTGTCCGCCGCGCTCAGGCCGCCGCCGCGCGCGCGGCGCGCGGGCCTTCCAGCAATGCGCGCTTGACCATGCCGATGAGCAGATCGAGTTCGTCGGCCTGGATCGCGAAATGCGGAGTGAAGCGCAACGAATTTTCGCCGCCGTGGATCACGCCGATGCCGCGTTCGCGCATCCATTCCTCGGTCGAGCCGGTGCCGTAGCCTTTGAACTCGGGCGACAGCTCGCAAGAGAAGAGCAGGCCGGTGCCCTGCACCTTGACGATCAGGCCGGGCAGTTCGGCTTTCAACGCTTCGAGCCTGGCGACGGCTTCCTTGCCGCGCATGCGGATATTCGAGCGCAGTTCGGGCGTGAGCAGGGCCAGTACCGCACTGGCCACATCGAGCGCGCGCGGATTGGCGGTCATGGTGTTGCC
>SSEV01000151.1 GCA_008015095.1 Lysobacteraceae bacterium
AGGTTGAGGATGGCGATCTCCAGCTGCGCCACCTCGTAGGCCGCCTTGGCGGCGTCCAGCACCTGGAAATACACCACGCCGTCGACCTTGACCACGGCGTTGTCCTTGGTGATCACGTCCTGGCTGGGCACGTCCATCACCTGTTCCATCATATTGATCTTGCGGCCCACCCCGTAAAAGATCGGGATCAGGAAATGCAGCCCCGGGGTCATGGTGTGGGTGTATTTGCCGAAGCGCTCGACCGTCCACTCGTAGCCCTGCGGCACCATGCGCACGGCCTTGAAGAAGATGATGACGCCCACGAGCACAAGCACGATGCCGACGAACGGACCCATCTGGAACCCTCCCTTCTGAACTGCGGTCAGTATAGGCGCGGTCAGCGCCGGTTTGATATGTCCGTGCGCTCCGCGAGCAATGACTTTCGACATCCCTGCGACCCTTTCGCCCCGCTGCGCATCCATAGTTTCGATGACCACCCGTCCGTCCAGCTTCGCCATCGATGTGCCCGATCCGTTGCTCGCGCGGATGCGCCTGGGGGAGCGTGCGGCGTTCGAGCAGCTCTACCGCCATTTCGAGCGTCCGGTGTACACCCTGGCGCTGCGGATCTGCGGCGAACGCGAACAGGCCGTGGAAGTGCTCCAGGAGACCATGCTCAAGGTGATCGGTCGAATCGGCGACTTCCGCGGCGGCGACGGTCCGTTCTGGGGCTGGTTACGCCAGATCGCGGTGAATGAGTCGCTGATGACGTTGCGCAGGCAGCGACGCAGCGGGGACGAACTGTCGCAGGCGGACGGCGTCGAGCCGATCGACGAACACACGCCGCCGCCATCCGCGGCCGCCGACGCGGCCCTGTTGCAGCGCGCGCTCGAAACCTTACCTGCCACCACCCGCACCGTGCTCTGGCTCTATCACGCCGAGGGATATACCCATGAGGAGATCGCCGCGCTGATGGAACGAACGCCGAGTTTTTCCAAGTCGCAGCTCGCACGCGGCATCCGCCGGTTACGCGAACAGCTCGAACCCGCCATCGTCGATCTCCGCGAGGTCGCCCATGCCTGACGCCTCCCGTACGCCACACGCCCCAAGTTGGCCCGAAGCCTTTCACGCGCTCCCGCTGGAAGCGCCCGATGCGTCGTCGTGGCCGGCGCTCGCCGCACGGCTCGATGCCCAATCCGATACCGCACGCGCTTGTGCGCGAACCGTGGCAGTAGGTGACCGCGGCCGAACCTCGCGCACGCCTTGGGCGCTGGCCGCCGCGCTGGGCGCGATCGCGATCGGCTTGACGTTCTGGCGACTGCATGATCGGACAGGCATGCGCGATGTTTCAGAACAGTTCGCGCAAGAACCGGCCACGTCACCGGGCAACCCGGATGGCGAACCCATCGCTCGCGCCGCGAATACGCCGCTCCAAGACCTCGCTTCGACATCGCGCATCGACGCTGGGCACTCCAGGCCAGTATCCGGGCCACGCATGACGGCTGCCAGCGACGGCCGCCCTTCTGCGCTTTCGGCGGCGCATGCGGTGCGCCCCGCGTTGCCGCGACCTATGCCCGTGGCGGCCACACCCGTCGCCATACGTGATCGTGTCGATCGCGACCACGCATCGCCACGATCCGAACGGACGCGCCAAGCGTCCGCTATCGCATCCGGCCCGAGTGGTGCTGCTCTGAGTGGTGCTGCTCTGAATGGCATCGGTCTGAGCGGCATTGATCTGAGCGGCGCGCACACGCGTGATCAGCATCTGGCGGACGGTCGCGCCCCCGCTTCAACGCCATCCGACCTCGAACGACTCTACGATCTGTCGGCGCAACTGGAGACTCTGCTGGCGATGGCGCGCGACCCGCGCGTGGAGAGCGGCCCGGCGGCGGTCTTGTCCAGTGAACTGGACGCGGCTCTGACCGCCATCGACGCACGCTTGTCATTGCCAGAGTTGGCGACGGAGGACCGCGTCTCACTGTGGCAGGCCCGCGTCGACACCCTGCAGCAAGCTGCGAGTTTCGAGGGCCACCTGCGGTTACTCGCCGCGCAGGGCCAACGCCTCGACGGCATGCTGGTCGACATCGATTGAAATGGCATTGATCGAACGCACGCCGATCGAATTCCAGTGGACCGAATCCGGACTGACGACACTTTCTCTATCCCATCCGCCGCACGTGCTCAGCAGCGTGCTTTTCCCGACATCCGCGCCCAACCCCGCCTGCGCTGATGTCTTTATCTTCCGTCCTGCCGTCTTGAGGTGCTTATGATGCTCCTTCGCTCCACCCTCCTCGCTTTATCCATCGCCGCCTGTGTTTCGCTCGCCGTCGTCGCGGCAGACGGGCCCACACCGGCGCAACAGAAGGAAATCGACGCGGCGCGCGAGGATCTCGCGCGCGCAGGCAAGCGCCTAGCCGAGTTGCACCGCAAATATGGCGTCTCGAAGACTGCGCAATGGAATCAACGTCTCGCCTCTCGCCCATTGATCGGCGTGGTTCTGGCGCCAGACCCGCAGAACGGCGTACGTATTGCCGGGGTTACGCCGGATGGCGCCGCCGCCGCCGCAGGGCTGAAGACCGGCGACCGCCTGATCAGCATCGACGGCAAACCCATCGTCGGCGACAGCGGCGAAGCCCGGGTCGAAAGCGCACGCGCGGCTCTTGGCGCGCTTGACGCCAACAAAGCGGTCAAACTCGGTTACCTTCGCGACGGACACAATGCCGAAGCCAGCGTCACGCCCAAGACCGGCCAGCATGTGATGGTGTTCGCTGGCGACGGCCAATTCATGCAGCCCGGCGGCAATGTCGTCATCCGTCGTATCGACGGTGTGGGCGATCGCAATGTCGACCTCGATATCGATATCGACGGCGGCCCCGACGCGATGGTGTTCGCGGGCGAACCTGGCATGCATGGCTTTGCCTTCAGCACGGGCGGGGAGGGCGGCGATGCTGGCAAGCAGGAAGTGCAGACGCGCGTCATCCGCTTGGGCTGCAAAGACGGCAAGGATTGCAAACCCGGGCAGATCCGTCTGGCCGAAGCGTTTCGCTGGAACGGGCTGAATCTGGCTTCCGTCGACTCCCAACTCGGCCGCTATTTCGGGGCCAACGAAGGAGTGCTCGTGCTGAGCACAAGCCCACTGATGCCCGAACTGCAACCGGGCGATGTGATCCGCAAGATCGATGGCAACACCGTGACCACGCCGCGCGCCGTGATGGACACGCTACGCGGCAAGCCCGCCGACAGTATGGTCCGTGTCGAGTACTTGCGCGACCGCGCATCCGGCAGTGCGCAGATCAAGGTGCCGAAGGCGATGCCGCCGCACCCGCCGATGCCGCTACATCCTCCGGTGCCGCCGCTTCCGCCGAAAGCAGGCGCCGCCGGAGCGGGACACGCGCATGGCGCGCCGGTGGTGATCTCCAAACGCAAGATCGTGATGATCGACGACAACGGTCAGGTACAGACCTGGGAAGACGATGGCGAAGGCCCGATGCCGCCCCCGCCTCCGACACCACCCGCGCCTCCGCAGCCTCCGCAACTGGATTGATTGCGGTCCGCAACAGCGCGTGACTTCGCAAGGATCGCCCATTCGGACGCTCATCGAACGGGCCCATACGCACCGGCGCGCATTGTGCGGTCCCATGACGACACCGGCATCGCACGCTCCACGCACATGTCATTTTGATCTTTGCGCTTCACATGCAAATCAAGCAGAAGACGGTCTGCCAGCGCGGCCAAGGATGGCTGCGACGACCAAGCAAGCGCGCAAGCGGTCGTTTCGTCTTACTCGATGCATGCGCTATATCTGCACGGCCGGCCTGGCAGGGCCGGCCGGCGCCAGCGTTCAACTCGCGACGGCTTCCAAGCGTCGCCAGACCGACTCTTCAACCGTATCGGCCAAAGCCAGCGCTTGCAGATTCTGCCGTAGTTGTTCACTGCGGCTGGCGCCGAGGATCACCGTCGACACGTGCGGGTTGCGCAGACACCAGGCGATCGCCAGCACCGCGGGCACATGACCGAGTTCCTGCGCGAGCGCGCTGAAACGCCGGGCGCGGATCAAGCGGTTGTTATCCTCGCCGCCCATCACCGTGCGTTGCAGCCAGCCATGGCCTTCGAGACCGAGACGAGCGTCTTGGGGCACGGCCTCATTGTATTTGCCGGTGAGCAACCCGGAGGCGAGCGGCGACCATGTGGTGGCGCCGAGTCCGAGTTCGGCATAGAGCGGCGCGTATTCGAGTTCGACACGCTGCCGGTGCAGGATGTTGTATTGCGGCTGTTCCATCGACGGCGCGGACAGACCGTGATGGCGTGCGATCTTCGCCGCTTCGCGGATCTGTCCCGCGGCCCATTCCGAAGTACCCCAATAGAGCACCTTCCCCTGCCGGATCAGGTCGTCCATGGCGCGGACGGTTTCTTCGATCGGGGTATCCGGGTCGGGGCGGTGACAGAAGAACAAATCGAGATAGTCCACCCGAAGCCGGCTCAGCGCGGCATCGCAGGCGTCGCGCACATGCTTGCGCGAAAGGCCTTTCTGCATCGGTCGCGGATCGTGCGCCGCTCCGAACATGACCTTGCTGGAAACCGCGAAGCCATCGCGGGGCAAGCGCAGATCGGCGATCACATCGCCCATCACCCGCTCGGCCTCCCCTTGGGCATAGACCTCGGCGTTATCGAAGAAATTGATGCCGTTGTCCCAGGCCTCCGCGATCAGTTCGCGCGCCGCGTCGCGTCCGATCTGCTGGCCGAAGGTGAGCCATGCGCCGAACGAAAGCGCGGATACCTGCAGTCCGGTGGAGCCGAGTCGACGGTAGCGCATGGCGGAAACCGATGTGGGCCGAATCGTGGCAAGTGTACTCGCGCGGGCGTCGTGAACGCGCAGAGGCCGCGCCTGGACATGGCGTGACCACAGTCGCCATTCCGGCCTGCTCGGACAACATCGCCCGGCGACCGGTATGCTTGGCGCCGTACTTCGCGGGGCTGGTATGCGTATAACCGATGGATGGTGGCAGGAACTGGTGCGGACACTGTTTTCGCGTCCGGACGAGGTCATGCTCGACCTGGGAGCCGGAGGCGAACTGCTGGTGGCGCGTGTGCGCGCCCTGTTGTCGGCCCTGGCGCTGTTGTTACCGCTCGCCGCGGGGCTGTCCGGCGGCAGCGCGACCGAAGTGTCGATCGGATTGGGCGCCACGGTCTTCATCAACCTCTGCGCGCAGATCTGGCTGGTGCTGGCGCGCAATCGACGTCGCCACGACTGGTTGCCTTACGCGACCACCGCATACGATGTGACCACGACCACCGCGGTGCTGGCCCTATTGCATCTGAGTGATCCGGTCGCGCCGTTCAACAGCATCGTGGTCTGGTGCTTCTATCTGTTCTCGATCGGCATGACGGCGCTGCGCAACGACGGCAGACTGACCCTGGCCGCCGGCGCGATGGCGATGCTGCAGTACGGCAGTCTGATCGCCATCCTGTGGGCCCGGGCGGAGTCGCCGGATCAGCTGATCTCCGTGGATTACGGCATCGCCGAAATCGGCACTCAGGTCGAACGCCTGGTGCTGATCCTGCTGATGACACTGCTGACCGTCACCATCGTGTACCGGATGCAACGCGTGATCGAACTGTCCGGCAGTGACGGCCTGACCGGCCTGCCCAACCGTACCTGGCTCGCGCAACGCCTGCCGCGGATTCTGGAGAGCGTCCGCGACGATGGCGAGTCGTTGACCCTGGCGCTGCTCGATCTGGACGATTTCAAACGCATCAACACCCAGGTCGGGCATCTTGCCGGCGATCGCGCGATCCGCCATATCGTCTCGTCGATGCGTGAAATCCTGCATCCACGCGAGCGTTTGGTGCGAATCGGTGGTCAGGAATTCGTGTTGTTGCTGCGGTGCCCGATCGGCAACGCCTGGGAGCGATTGGACCGGCTGCGCCATTTGATGGCCGAACGCGCCTTCGTCCCCGAACGCGGGAGCGACCCTCTTCCCATCTCCTTCAGCGGCGGACTCTCCGCCTATCCGGTCGATGGCAGCGATATGTCCTCACTGCTGCGCAGCGCCGACCGGCGGCTGCAGGTCGCCAAACAGGAAGGCCGCAACCGAGTGGTCGCACGCGACGCCTGAGCGCTCGAACTGCGCGGCGAACGCCGTCTCTGCCTGAACTTGCCCCGCGAATCAATCGGTTGCGCACCTGCGCCATCGCTGCGGCCATATTGAATCGGTATATCCCCGAAACGTCTGCGCGGGGATCCGCGGACTGTCGCGGGCTCCGCCAGTTGCCCCGATACCATCGGCTGGCCTACCCTGCCGGGTCAGTCGCGCCCGTCGGTGCTGTTGCGGGCGAATCTGTGCCGTCGGCGCCGCCGATGTGTCACCGCTATTGGGATCAACAGATTTCGATCAGCCGATCGAGGGGAGTACGAGATGGAAGGTTTGACGCGGGTCGGCTTCGGCCTGTTCGGTCTCGCGGTGCTGATCGGCATCGCCTGGCTGTTCTCCAGCAACAGGAAATCCGTCGATTGGAGGTTGGTGGGCACCGGCGTCACCCTGCAGATCGCCTTCGCCTCGCTAGTGCTGTTGGTGCCCGGCGGACGTGAAGTATTCGACGCGCTCGGCCGTGGCTTCGTCAAACTGCTCGAATTCACCGGCGTCGGCAGTGGTCTGGTGTTCGGCGAACTGGCCAAGACCGAAAAACTCGGCTTTATCTTCGCCTTCCAGGTGCTGCCGACGATCATCTTCTTTGCTGCGCTGATGGGCATCCTGTATCACGTCGGCATCATGCAATGGATCGTGCGCGGCATGGCCTGGGCGATCACCAAACTCATGCGCGTCTCCGGCGCCGAAACCACCAGCGTGTGCGCCAGCATCTTCATCGGCCAGACCGAGGCGCCGCTCACCATCCGCCCGTACATCTCGCGCATGACCCAGTCCGAGCTGCTCACCATCATGGTCGGCGGCATGGCCCACATCGCCGGCGGCGTTCTCGCGGCCTATGTCGGCATGCTCGGCGGCGACGATCCGGTCGAACGCGCGTACTACGCCAAACACCTGCTCACGGCCTCGATCATGGCTGCGCCCGCGACCCTGGTGATCTCCAAGATCCTGGCGCCCGAGATCGGCGAGCCGCTGACCCGCGGCACGGTCAAGATGGAGGTGGAGAAGAGCACCGCGAACGTGATCGACGCCGCCGCCGCCGGCGCGAGCGATGGCCTGAAACTGGCCTTGAACGTCGGCGCGATGTTGTTGGCCTTCACCGCGCTGATCGCGCTGCTGAACTGGCCGATCCAATGGCTGGGCGACGCCACCGGGATCGCGGCCGCGATCGGCCGGCCACTCGATCTCGGCGTGATCCTGGGCTACGTGCTCGCGCCGATCGCCTGGGTCATCGGCGTGCCCTGGCAGGACGCGACGGTGGTCGGCGGCCTGATCGGCCAGAAGATCGTGCTCAACGAGTTCATCGCTTATCTGCAACTGTCCGACATTCTGCAGGGCAAGGTCGCAGGCGTCGCGTTGAGCAAAGAAGGCAGCCTGATCGCGACCTATGCGCTCTGCGGTTTTGCCAACTTCAGTTCGATCGCGATCCAGATCGGCGGCATCGGCGGACTCGCGCCCGACCGTCGCGCCGATTTGGCCAAGTTCGGATTGCGCGCGGTGCTCGGCGGCTCGATCGCGACCTTTATGACCGCGACCATCGCCGGCGTGTTGAGCCACTTCGGCTGATCGCATGCGCCCGGTCGTCGTCATCGGTTCGTTCAACGTCGATCACGTCTGGCGCAGCGAGACACTGCCCCGCCCCGGCGAAACCCTGAGCGGCCTCTATGCGGGAGGGCCGGGCGGCAAGGGTTTCAATCAGGCCGTGGCGGCTGCGCGAGCCGGCGCAGCCACGGCTTTCGTCTGTGCGCTCGGCGACGATGTCGGCGGCCAGCGCGCCCGCGCCCTGGCCACCGCCGACGGCATCGATCTGCGTGACGAATGCAGCGCGGCGCCCACCGGCGCCGCCGGCATTTTCGTCGACGCCAACGGGCGCAACAGCATCGTCGTCGGCCCGGGCGCGAACGCCACGTTGTCCATTCCCTTCATTGATGCGCAATCCGACTTGCTGCGCTCTGCGCACGTGGCGCTTGTCCAGCTGGAGTCGCCGGCCGAGACAGTGGCCGCAGCGCTGCGTCATGCCCGTGCCGGCGGCGCAATCGCGATGCTCAATCCCGCGCCAGCCAACGTCGCGCTGCCTATCGACATCCTGGCCCTGGCCGATATTCTGACGCCGAACGAAACCGAGTGCGCCGCTTTGTTTGCGCGCCATCTCGGCGAGCGTATCGAGGGCGAGGCCATCGCCGAACTGGATTCCCCCAAGCTGCATGCCCTCTGCCGCGAGCTGCTGCCCGGCGGCACGGTCGTGGTGACTCTCGGCGCCGCCGGTTGTTTCGTATCGCATGCGGACGCTATGACGCGCGGCGACGATAACGTGTGGTATCGGCTCGCAGCAGAGCCTGCCCAAGCCGTCGACACCACCGGGGCCGGCGACGCGTTCAACGGCGCGCTGGCGGCGGCGCTGGCGACGGCCGCGCACGGCCATTTCGCCGCATGCGCGCGCTTCGCCAATCGCTACGCGGCCCATTCCACTGAACGTCACGGTGCGGCGCTGTCGATGCCGACGCTTCAAGAACTCGACATACGCTTCCCGGGATGACTTTTCTATCTGCCATCCTGCTACTCTCACGTCACCACACCCAGGGAGAGCCCTATGGCAGGTAAATTCGAGATCAGCAAACGCAAAAACGGCGAATTGCAGTTCAACCTGAAGGCCGCCAACGGTCAGGTGATCCTGACCAGCGAAGGGTATAGCTCGATGCAGGGTTGTCAGAACGGCATCGAATCGGTGCGCAAGCACGCCAAAGCGGAAACCAACTTCGAAAAGAAAATCGCGAAGGACGGTAGCCCGTATTTCGCCCTTATCGCGGGGAATGGCGAATCGATCGGCAAGAGCGAGATGTATAAGAGCGCTTCCTCGCGCGACAAGGGCATCCGTTCGGTGATCGCCAACGCCGCCGCCGCGCGGGTACAGGACAACAGCGGCGACTGAACGGCCACGCCAGCGGCATCGCGTCGCGATACGACGAAGCCCGGCTTGGCCGGGCTTTTTTACTCATAGTGAGATGGTGGTTTCTGCAGCGCTTGGGCGCGGGAAAGCGGCTCACGACGATAGTCATCTTTCTATCGCGAGAAAGCGATATAATCCCGGCCCGCCTCGCCGAGGGGCGCTGCAAGCCCGGTTCAGCAAGAGCCGAGGGATCAGGCTCGGCGACGGTCTACCGCAACAACGGCGCCCGTGACCTGCCAGCCCGGCCCCTGCCCGGCTGCCTCAAACGGAGCTCTCCCATGAACGCTGTCGCCAAAACCTTCTCGACCGAAGGCGATTACAAGGTCGCCGATCTCTCTCTGGCCGACTGGGGCCGCAAGGAAATCCAGATCGCCGAACACGAAATGCCGGGTCTGATGTCGATCCGCAAGAAATACGCCGAGACCAAGCCTCTGAAGGGCGTGCGCGTCACCGGCTCGCTGCACATGACCATCCAGACCGCGGTGCTGATCGAGACCCTGAAGGACGTCGGCGCCGACGTGCGCTGGGCCTCGTGCAACATCTTCTCGACCCAGGATCACGCCGCGGCCGCAATCGCCGCCATCGGCACCCCGGTGTTCGCGTGGAAGGGCGAGACCCTGGAAGAGTATTGGGACTGCACCCTCGACGCGGTGACCTTCCCGGGCGGCAAGGGTCCGGAGCTGGTCGTCGACGACGGCGGCGACGTCACCCTGCTGATCCACAAGGGCTATGAGCTCGAAAACGGCAGCGACTGGGTGAACACCCCGTCGGGCTCGCACGAAGAGCAAGTGATCAAGAACCTGCTCAAGCGCGTGCACAAGGAACGCCCCGGCTTCTGGACCAACGTGGTCAAGGACTGGAAGGGCGTCTCCGAAGAGACCACCACCGGCGTGCACCGCCTGTACCAGCTTGCCGAAGCCGGCAAGTTGCTGATCCCTGCGATCAACGTCAACGACTCGGTCACCAAGTCGAAGTTCGACAACCTCTACGGCTGCCGCGAATCGCTGGCCGACGGCCTCAAGCGTGCGATGGACGTGATGCTGGCCGGCAAGGTCGCGGTGGTCTGCGGTTACGGCGACGTCGGCAAGGGCTCGGCGCATTCGCTGCGCGCCTACGGCGCACGCGTGGTCGTCACCGAGATCGACCCGATCTGCGCCCTGCAGGCCGCGATGGACGGCTTCCAGGTGTCGCGGCTGATCGACGTCGCCGGCGAGGTCGACATCGTCGTGACCGGCACCGGCAACCGCGACGTGGTGACCACGG
>SSEV01000108.1 GCA_008015095.1 Lysobacteraceae bacterium
GTCGGCCTGTTCGCGCGCCGACCGGCGGATGTGGTGATCGTCGGCGGCGAGCCGCCGCTGGTGTTGTAGGCGGCCGGTCCCGGCTCGCCACCTCGCCCATCGAAACCATCCATGTCGACTGTCATCGTTTCCCCGTATTCGCAAACCTGGCCGTTGGCGTTCGCGCGGATCCGCGCAGATCTGCTGGATGTATTCACCGATGCGCGCATCGATATCCAGCACATTGGCAGCACTTCGGTTCCGGATCTGGCGGCGAAGCCAGTCATCGACGTGCTGCTCGGCGCGGACTCGCTGACGATCATCGAAGACAAGATCGGCGCACTGGAGCGTTCGGGATATCGCTATGTCCCCAAGTACGAGCGCGAGCTGCCGATGCGCCGGTATTTCGTCAAAGCCGAGGGCGAGCACCCGCGCGTGCATCTGCACGCCGTGGTCTCCGGCTCCACGATCTGGAACAACCACATCGCGTTTCGCGACGCGCTACGCGCGAACCCGTCGTTGCGCGCAGCCTATCAGGCGCTGAAACTCGATCTCGCCGCTGCGCATGCCGACGACAAATCCGCGTATACCGCGGCGAAATCCCCGTTCATCCAGACCGCCCTCGCCGCTCTCGCCGCGGAGCGCGATCCCGGCGATTCCGAGCCTCGCTGACCGGCCGATCCGGTGCGATACTGTCGGCCCGGGCCGGCGGCCGGGCAGTCTCCAATCCCATTATGGTCGCGATCCCCGTTGGGGCGGAGGAGCGATCAGGATCGCCTCCGCGCCGCAATCACCCCATGACCCTGCGCTGCCTCTTCGTCGACTTCAATTCCTACTTCGCCTCGGTGGAGCAACAGGACGATCCGCGGCTGCGCGGCCGTCCGGTCGGCGTGGTGCCGGTGATGGCGGAGACCACCTGCTGCATCGCAGCCAGCTATGAGGCTAAAGCCTTCGGCGTGAAGACCGGCACGCCGGTGTGGGAGGCGCGCGAGCGCTGTCCCGATATCGTGCTGCTGCAAGCGCGTCCGGCGCGTTACGTCGAGGTGCATCATCTGCTGATGGATGCGATCCAGGACTGCATTCCGCACGGCAAACCCGAATCGATCGACGAGGTGCCCTGCTATCTGCTCGGTCGCGAACGGATCCGCGAGAACGCCGAAGCGATCGCCCGGAAAATCAAGCGCACTTTCCTCGACCGCGGCTTCGACGCCATCGGCTGCTCGATCGGCATCGCGCCGAACAAATTCCTGGCCAAGACCGCCTCGGACATGCAGAAACCCGATGGCCTGACTGTGCTCGAGATTGCCGATCTGCCGCAACGATTGCATCCGCTGGAACTGCGCGATTTCTGCGGAATCGGCCCCTCCATGGAAAAGCGCCTGCGCCGCGCCGGCATTTCCACGACGGCGCAGCTTTGCGCCGCGAGCCGCGAACACCTGCGCGCGGCCTGGGGCAGCGTCGACGGCGAACGCTACTGGCTGCAGCTGCGCGGCTTCGAATTGCCGGAGCGCAAAACCGCACGCGGTTCGGTCGGGCATTCGCATGTGCTCGGCCCGGAACTGCGCCATTACGAAGGCGCGCGCTCGGTCCTGTTCAAACTGCTGGCGAAGGCGGCGATGCGCCTGCGCCACGAGTGTTTCCTCGCGGGCGGCCTCGCCATCCGCATGCGTTTCGTCGGCCTGGACCGCCGTTTCGAACGTGACCTGTCGTTTGCGCCGATCGACGACACGCCGACCTTGCTCAAGTTGCTGGGCGATGCGCTGCAACCGCTGGAGCGCGCGCTCGGCAACGGCCGCTGGAAGCCGCAGCGCCATCCGCCGTTATCGGTCTCGGTGACTCTGGTGCACCTGGAGCCGCGAGGCAGCATCAGCGGCGAGCTGATGGCGTCGCGTCGACGCAGTCGCGACATGAGCGCGTTGCTCGATGCGGTGAATCGCCGCTACGGCAACAATGCTCTCTATTTCGGCGCGATGCAGGATGCGCTGTCGCAGAAAGCCGCGCCGATGCGCATCGCCTTCGGCCAGATCCCGCAGACCGACCTGGAAGAGGACGTGGGCATCGCGCAGGAATCTCTCGACGGCCACGAGTTGTGGCTCAAACGCGAACGCCAGTTCAAGGTCATGGCCGAAACGGCGCACCGCGAAGCGCGCGAAAAACGCAAACCGCCGTCACGCCCGTAGGGTGGGTTCGCTGCGCCCACCACACCCTACGTTCGATCCGTCGTGTTTTCCGGCACCCCATGCACCGAGGCCGTCACCCCTCCGCGAACCCCTCTCGCGTGAGATTGACCGGCTCGCCCCCGGTGCACGCCACATCGTCCTCGATGCGGATGCCGCCGTAGGGTTTGAACTGTTCGACCCGGTCCCAGTTCACACTCGTGCCCAGGCCTTTGGCCTTGAGCTCTTCCAGCAGCATGTCGATGAAATAAATGCCGGGCTCGATGGTGACGACCATGCCGGGACCGAGTTCGCGGGTCAGGCGCAGATAAGGGTGCCCTTCGGGTTTGGCGATGACGCCACCAGCGTCCGAAGCGGCGAAACCCGCCACTTCGTGCACCTGCAGACCGATGCCATGGCCGACGCCATGGGGAAAGAACGCGCTGCTGACGCCTGTGGCAACAGCGCTCTCCGCCGACCCCGTGATCAGGCCGAAGTCGTGCAGGATGCTCGCCAGCGCCAGATGCGCGTCGAGGTGGATGCGCTTGTAGTCGGCGCCGGCGCGGACCTGATCGCACATGCGCAATTGCGCGGCATCCACGGCGTCGATCATGGCCTGGAATTCGCTTCCGATATCGGCGGCGTAGGTCCGGGTGATATCGCAGGCGTAACCGCGATGGCTGCCGCCGGCGTCGATCAGGAAACTGCGCGAAGGACTCGGCGCCACCCGGTCGCGATCGGTGTAGTGCAGGACTGCGCCGTGCTCGTTGAGGCAGACGATGTTGTTGTACGGCAGATCGTTGGCGTCCTGACGCGCGGCCTGACAGTACGCCAGGTGGATGCCGAACTCACTGGCCCCGGCACGGAAGGCGCGTTCGGCGGCGCGATGTCCGCGCACGCCGACACGGGTGGCCTCGCGCATCATCGCGATCTCGTAAGGCGTCTTATAGGCGCGGTGGTAGTGCAGATAGTCGAGCACCGGCTGCGGATTGTTCGGCGCGAACGCGCCGTACTGGCCCAGCGCGCTCTGCGCTTCGCCGAGAATCGCGCAACGGCTCGCATTCTTCGGCAGCAGTTGTTTGGCGTCGTCGGCCTGACGGATGATGTGGATATCGAAGTGCTCGACCCATTCGCCGTTCGGCGCCTGCGGCACGACATGCCAATAATCGTGAGGTTGCAGGAAGATCAGCTTCGGACGCGCGCCCGGCGTGTGCACCAGCCAACTGCCGGGGGCGTTGGTCAGCGGTAGCCATGCCTTGAACTGCGGGTTGACCGCGTAGGGGTAATCGCGGTCGTCGAAGAGCTGGTAATGCAACGTTCCGCTAGGCACCACCAGATGATCGAACCCCCCGCGGGCCAGCGCGGCATCGGCGCGCGCGCGCAGGACGTTCAGGTGTTCGGCGTAGAGGCGCACGGCTTGGGCGGACATGGCGTCGGTAGACTTTCGAGGGAGCCCCAATTCTGCCGCATTCGCGCTATGCGCGCAGAAGCGCGCCCCTCTCCGTCCCGGCTCAGTCGTATTCCGCGCCGGGCGTATCGATCCACGCGCGCAACTGGGCGCGCTGTTCGTCCGGGATCGAGATGAAGCGGAACCCTGCCCAGGACTGGCCGGGTGAACTGGCGCGATCGAGCCACAGCAGATGCGCGCCGGCTTCGATATCGAGACCATCGCCGCCGGGCAGGCGAAAACGAAACTGGTACAGCGCATCCTCGACCAAGGGGGCGCTGGCGATCAGCAACAGCCCGCCAGTCGAAAGATTGCCGAGGCGGCCGACGATCTCTTCGGTCATCACATTGCTGACATGCACCGTCTCCGGTACGCGCCGACGCGGTGTGCGCCGATGTTCTTTGCTAGTCATCAGCGGACACCTTTATCGGGCGGCGGCGCGGATTCGTCGCCGATCAATCCAGGATAGGGAATCGCGGCCGGAGGCGCGGGCGGTTTCGCCGGAACCGGGGGCGGCGATGGCGCGGGCGAAGAGGATGCCGTGGCTGCGACCGGAGCGGCGGCAGTCGCTGGGTCGCCCGCTGCCTCTGTGGTGTCTTCATGCTCATCGCGCAGGCCGGCGAAACTGCGCAATGCGTTGAGCGCTGCGTGCCAGGCGCGATCGACCAGGCCCGCGCGCTGCGCGGTCACGATGCGCACTTGGTCCTTGGCCATCATCCGCGCGAGGCTGTCGAGCGAATGTTCGCCGATGCGTTGGCCGCGCTGATTGACGAACAGCGCATTGTCGGTCACCGGGCTGAACCAGGACATGCGGCGACGCACCACATCGCCCTGCTGGTTGGTGACGAATTCAATCCAGGTGCCGAACGGCAACAGACGCAGTTGCTCGTAGCATTCCTGCTCGCGCGGCGTGCGTGGCGGCAGATCGGGTTTGCGCGCTTTCTGCGCATCCTCGCCCAATCGCACACGCGCCTTGAGCTTCATAGTCAGCTCGGTGCGCGATTCGCTTTCTTCTTCTTCGCGGAGGTTGCTGGACAGGCGCTGCGCGATGACGTCGGCCTCGTCCTCGTGATAGCCGACCTGTTTGAGCGCGGCCTCGACGTGATTCTTCAACGCCGGTTGCTGGACCCCGCTCTCGGACAGACTGCAGGCATCGACGATCTGGCGGGTGGCTTCAACCTGCTTACGCCATTCCTCGGACTCTTCGCCGTGCCGCAGGAAGGTCAGCGTCAGGACATCGGCCCAGGCCTGTTTGAGCAACGCACGGGTGAACTTCGGCAGATCCTTCTCGCCGATGACCTGGTCGAGCGTCTGTTCGGCGCGCTGTTTGGCGACTTCGAGTTTTTCCTTGCCGCGCGCGGCCTCGATGTGCCGGCGCTCCATCGTCTCCGCCCTGCGCACCTGGGCGTCGATGTGGGTCTGCAACTGTTTGTTGCTTTCCTCGAAAACCGAAACATCGCCGTTGAAGTTTTTGACCGCGTGGGTGACCGCCTGTTGCAGCGGGGCCAGCAGTTGCGGGTCGAAATCGTCGTCGGCCAGCCATTTCGCTGCGGTTTCGGACACGGTATTGAGCAGTTGCCGCGCCGGATGATTAGGGCGTACGAAGAACGCGCGATCCTGCAGCGCCACCCGCAACAGGGTGAGCTGCATGCGTCTGATCAGCGCCGCGGCAGGGGCATCGTCGCGGATTTCGCTTTGCAGGTGGTTGTAGAGCAGTCCGACGAGTTCGAACGTGTCGTTGTCGCTCTGCGCCAAGGCCACCGCCTTGCCGTGATGCTGGCGGGCCTGGGTCAGCAGGGACTGTTTGATGTCGGACAGACTGGGCCCGCCACCGCCCGGAGAGGCTGGCTCGGCGTCCATCCGCCCCAAAGTGTGCAGAAGATCGCGGGTGGAGATGGTCAGTTCGGGCCGCATCCCCGGCGGTGTCGGATTGATGCGCTCGGCATGCGCGCGCCGTCCGGAGAGCAGTTGTTGCAGATCATGGAACGCGGCCTGCTCGTCGACCGCCGCCGAGGAATAGGCCGGCTGGCCCATCCAGGCGGTATGCGGCCGGTTGGGATCCAGCGGCGCGCCGTGCGGTGCGCCCCCCCCATGGCCCGGGGCCTGCCGGGCGCGGGCCGGCAGGCCCATCGGCGGCGCGCCACCACCCTGATGCGCACGCGCTTCGATCTGCGATGCGACCGCACGCGCAGCGGCGGCGCGAACCGAAGCTTCGGCATTTTCCAGATCGTGCTCGGCCTCGTCGTCATCGCCACCGCCACCGCCGCCGCGACTGCGCATCGGGACATAACTCAGACTGGGCAGGATGCCCTCTTCGACCAGCAGCGCATCGAGCTTTTCCGAAAGACTCTGATATTGCGCCATGACCCGTCGGTCGAAGATCCGGTAGAACAACAACCGCGCCTCGTGCTCCAGTTGCAACCCATCGCTGGCCTGCCGTAGCGCGCGACACAGCGCCTGCGGACCGAGCGGGATACGCTCGCTATCGAACGCGGGCGCACCGGCCAATACGCCGAAGCGTTGCCCCAGCAAGTGCAATACGAGGTTGGTGCGCGATTCCTGACGCGTGGCGATTTCGTGCAACACCGCGCCTTCGTCCATCACGGACTCGTCGACGAGACTGAGGTTCCTGAAATTCAACGGTTGGTTATTCGAAACCGACGGGCGCGACAAAGTCGTCGGCTGCAAGGACTGCGGTTTGCGGATCCCGGCGAGCCCGGCTTCCAGCAACTGGAAAAAGCGCGGCGACAGATCGTGCCGGTTCAAACGCACGACCCGGAGGGTCTGCATGTAATCGACCGAAGAACCACCCGTGGTGCTGGCCCGATCGGCGAGCCTGAACAATTCCTCTTCGAACTCCGACACTGCACTGACTAAGTTGCGTTCGACTTCCTCGGTGAACAGGCCGAGCGCACGTTCCAGCACCCTGCGCACCCGGCGCGGAAGCCCGGCTGTGGCCAGCGTCTTGGAGGAAGTCGGGTCTTGTGGCTCGATCGGTCCAACCATCTCAGGGCGTCGAAGTGCGATTCTGATCGCGTTTCTTAACATGTCGAGGCCCGGTGAGCCAATCGCCGGCATCCGGGCTTTTCCATACGCCCCCGTTCAGTCCGACCCAGACTCCCCGAGAAACAGGGAAATCGCGTCATTGGCGAAGCGTAGACCGGTATCCGTGGGGCGGATATGGCCTTCGGCTTCGACCAGCCAGCCTTGCGTTTTTGCGCGGGCCACGGGCTCGGCGATGACACGCCTGGGCAGGCCGGTCCTAGCCTCGAAACGTTCGATGGGGAACCCCTCATGCAGACGCAACGCGTTGAGCATGAACTCGAAGGGCCGCTGCTCGGGCGCAATCGCCTCATCGCCGCCGATCGCTGCGGCCGTTCCTGCGTGGACCAAGTAAGCGGTGGGATGCTTCAGCTTCCAACGCCGCAGGATACGCCCAGGGCCGGCTTGGCCGTCATCACCGTCCGGCAGACTGATCTTGCCGTGCGCGCCGGCGCCGAGCCCCAGGTAGTCGCCAAACCGCCAGTAGTTGAGGTTGTGCGCGCACTGCCGTCCCGGCCGAGCATAAGCGCTGATCTCGTATTGCGCGTATCCGGCCTGCGTCAACAGCGCCTGCGCGTGCTCCTGGATCTGCCAGGCCGTGTCATCGTCCGGCAGATCCTGCGGCGGGCGCGCCGCGAAAACAGTATTCGGTTCGAGGGTCAGCTGGTAATGACTCAGATGGCTAGGCCGCAATGCGAATGCGCGCGCCAGATCGTGTTCGGCCATCGCCACCGTCTGCCCTGGCAGCGCATACATCAGATCGAGATTGACGTCGTCGAACCCTGCATCCTGCGCCCGCTTCACCGCCGCATCCGCCTGTGCGCTGTCGTGGATCCGGCCAAGCCTGCGTAAACACTCGTCATCGAAACTCTGGATACCGAAAGACAGGCGATTGACGCCGGCCCGACGGTAATCCTCGAAGCGTCCGTGTTCGGCGGCGCCGGGATTGGTCTCCAGGGTGATCTCGCACGTCGGCGCGAAGCGCACACGACCGCTGGCGGCCTGCAGCAGACGATCGATCGCCTCAGGCGGGAACAGACTGGGCGTGCCGCCGCCGAAGAACACGCTGTGCACCGTGCGTCCCCAGACCAGGGGCAGGTCGAATTCGAGATCTGCGATCAGGGCGTCGACATAGGCCTCGAACGGCGGCGCCGCGCCGCGCCCGTCGCGATCGCGGTATTCATGCGAATTGAAATCGCAATACGGACATTTGCGCACGCACCAGGGCAGATGCACGTAAAGCGACAGCGGCGGCAACGTCAACATGGCCGTATGTCCCGGCTTAGATGCGGGCTTCGATGCTCGTTTCCGTGCCGCCTCGCGCCCGTATCTTTGCGCATGTGACCGTGGCCGTTCATGCGCTCAACGCGCCTGCGCGAACAGGCGGTCTCTCAGCGAGGCCAGCGCCCGCCCGCGATGGCTGATGCGATTCTTGAGCGCGGGATCGAGTTCGGCCGCGCTGCAGTCATGGCTGGGATCGAAGAAAACCGGGTCGTAGCCGAATCCGCCGCCGCCGCGCGGCGCGCCGAGGATGCGTCCTTCCCACACGCCCTCGGCGAGAATCGGCTGCGGATCCTCGGCATGCCGCACCAGGGCCAGCGCACACACGAAGCGCGCGCTGCGCGCATCGGGCGGCGTCGTACGCAAAGCGTCGAGCAGTTTGGCGATGTTGGCCGCAGCGTCGCCGTGCACACCGGAATAACGCGCGCTATACAGTCCCGGCGCACCATCGAGCGCATCGACGCATAAGCCGGAATCGTCGCCGAGCGCCGGCAATCCGGTCGCGCGCGCGGCATGCCGGGCCTTGAGGATCGCGTTCTCGACGAAGCTGGCGCCGGTTTCCTCAGCGTCGCCAATGCCAAACTCTGACTGCGCATGCACCGGAATCGCGGCATCTGCCAGCAATTCGCGTAATTCCAACAACTTGCCGCGATTGCCGCTGGCGAGCACCAGTCGCGCGATCGCGAGCGGCGTCGCGCGCGCGCGCGGCTGCAGCAGATCCCAACGGTTCCCGTACAGGTCTTCGAATACCGCGACCGTGCCGTAGGGCTCTTCGCGCGGCGCTTCGAGGAAGCGCACGCCGCGCGCGCGCAGTGCGGCGTGATCGCGGGCGAAATCGTCGGTATGCAAGAAGAACCCGACACGGCCTCCCGTCTGGGCGCCGATCCGCGCACGCTGCGCATCATCGGCGGCCTGCGCCAGCAGAATCCCGGTTTCGGCGCCTCGCGGCGCGACCACGACCCAGCGCTTGCGCGGGTTGCCCGGCACGGGCTCGCCCGGAGTGTCCTCGCGCAGCTCGAATCCGAGCGCATCGACATAGAAGGCGATCGCGCGGTCGTAATCATCGACCACGAGGGTGACACATTCGATATGGCGGCGCATCGCCGACATCCGTACGGTGCTAGCCCGTCAACGCCGCGCGCTGCGCCGCCAGCAGTTCGGCGATACCGTGCTCGGCCAGCGCCAACAGCGCATCGAGTTCGCCGCGCCGGAACGCATGGCCTTCCGCGGTGCCCTGCAGTTCGATGAAACCGCCGCCATCGTTCATGACCACGTTCATGTCGGTATCGCAATCGCTGTCTTCGGCGTAGTCCAGATCGAGCACCGGCATGCCGCGATACACGCCCACCGATACGGCCGCCACCGCGCCATGGATCGGATCGCGGGTGATCTCGTTACGCCCACGCAGCCAGCGCATGGCATCGACCAGCGCGATGTAGGCGCCGGTGATCGCCGCGGTGCGGGTTCCGCCATCGGCTTGCAGCACGTCGCAGTCGAGAGTGATGGTGCGCTCGCCGAGCGCCGAGCGGTCGACGCATGCGCGTAAGGCGCGACCGATCAATCGCTGGATCTCCAAGGTCCGTCCGCCCTGTTTGCCGCGCGCGGCCTCGCGATCGCTGCGCGAGTGGGTGGAGCGCGGCAGCATGCCGTATTCGGCGGTGACCCAACCCTCGCCCTTGCCGCGTAGGAAGGCCGGCACCTTGTTGTCGACACTGGCGGTGCAGAGCACCCGGGTGTCGCCAAAAGCGATCAGCACCGATCCCTCGGCATGGCGGGTATATCCGCGTTCGATGCGGACCGGCCGCA
Source organism: Lysobacteraceae bacterium (assembly GCA_008015095.1). GTDB lineage: Bacteria > Pseudomonadota > Gammaproteobacteria > Xanthomonadales > Xanthomonadaceae > Lysobacter_I. The sequence continues at coordinate 9,712 of SSEV01000108.1, forward strand.
TCTGTCCTGGAGAACGGCCGCTGGGGCGCGCGATATTCATGGCGAGGCTGTCTACGGAGGGGGCGCGAGTTTAACATCGCGGCCGAGCCCCCTCGACCGATATCGATGCGCCCCGAATCTTTTCGACACCCGCCCTCGCACCGCCTGAAACGCCGGAATCCGCGCATTGCAGGCTGTTGAAACCCGGCCTGTTCGCGCGGCCGCGGAGGGCTGCGCCGACGTGGCGAACGCGTCGGCGATGCTCGGATACCCTAACGCCGGCCGCGACATGATCAGACTCGATTCGGCGCGACAGACGCGCTGCATCCTGCTTTATCCTGCGGCATCTTCTCCGGCCACAGGCGCCTGGGGCCGCGGCGGCTACACCTTGACCCTGCTCAAGGTCGCGCCCGCGTCCGCGACGCACGTTGTTCTGGCGTCGACTTGGCGCTTGATCGCGCCAAAGCGCCTGCTCCTGCGGGCCGCTTCGGAATAAGCGGCCCGCCCCCCCTCTCTCCGCAAGGAACATCCGATGATCCGCAGCATGACCGCATTCGCCGCCTGCGAACGCAACACCGCCTGGGGCACACTGACCTGCGAACTGCGCTCGGTGAACCATCGTTTCCTCGAAATCGGCATGCGCCTTCCGGAAGAACTACGCGCGATCGAACCGGCATTGCGTGAGCGTATTTCCGCACGAATCACCCGCGGCAAACTGGAACTCTCGCTGCGATTGCGCCAGAGCGAGAACGACGATGTTCTGCGCCTGAATCCGGCCCGCGTCGCGCAGCTCGCCGCGATCGGACGCAATCTGCAGGAGCATTTTCCGGCGATGCGCGTGGAGATGACCCAGATCCTGCAATTCCCAGGGGTTCTTCATACCAGCGCCGAGGATCCGGCCGCGCTGCACGCCGATGCGCAGAACTTGCTCGAAGAGGCGCTCGATCAATTCGTGCTCGCACGCGAACGCGAGGGCGGCAAGCTGGCGAGCGTGATCCGCGAACGCGTGGACGCGATCGCCGGGCATGCGGCGGCGGCGCGCGCGCTGATGCCTGCGATCCGCGCGGGACAACGTCAGAAACTCGACGCGCGGCTGGCGGATTTGCCTCAACCGCTCGATCCTGGACGCTTCGAACAGGAACTGGTCTTGGCGCTGCAAAAACTCGATGTCGACGAGGAGCTCGACCGGCTCGACAGCCATCTCGCGGAAATCCGTCGTGTTCTTGGCCAGCGCGAACCCGCGGGACGCAGGCTGGATTTCCTGCTACAGGAGTTCAATCGCGAAGCCAACACCTTCGGCTCGAAATCGGTCGACGCGCGCACCTCCGCGCTGGCGGTCGAGCTGAAAGTGCTGATCGACCAGATCCGCGAACAGATCCAGAATATCGAGTGACTTGTGGAGCCGGATCGGGCATCCTGCCGCGACAGCCGCGACCGGCGGCGGCAGGCACCGCCCCGGCTTCGCGGTTTTTCCGTCAATGCGAGGTCATCGACAGACATGCGCGGCACCCTGTTCATCGTCGCGGCGCCGTCGGGCGCCGGAAAATCCAGCATCGTCAACGCCTGCCTCGCGCGCGACCCCAATATTTCGCTGTCGATTTCTTTCACTTCACGCGCACCGCGTCCCGGCGAACGCCACGCCCAGCACTATCACTTCATTTCGGCCGAAGAGTTCCAGCGCATGATCGAAGCGGGCGACTTTTTCGAGCATGCGCTGGTCCACGGCGACTGGAAAGGCACGGCGCGACAATCGGTGGAACCGCAACTGGCCGCCGGCCGCGACGTGCTGCTGGAGATCGACTGGCAAGGCGCGCGCCAAGTGCGTCTGCAGGTTCCCGACGCGGTCGGCGTCTTCATTCTCCCGCCCTCGCGCGCCGCTCTCGATGAACGCATGCGCAAACGCGGCCAGGACAGTCCGGAAACCATCATTCGCAGACTCGCGGCCGCGCGCGAGGAAATGTCGCATTACCGCGAATTCGATTACGTGATCGTCAACGAAGACTTCGACACCGCTGTCGACGAGATGTGCGCGATCTTCACCGCCAGCCGACTGCGCTGCGACGCGCAACGGCAACGCCACGAAGCATTGATCGCAGGCCTGCTGGAATAAACTCCGGCCCGACGGGTCACTCGCGCTATCTAAAAATCCCAAACGGTCGCGTTCGCGGCGAAAAGCGAACGGGCGCTAGGCGCTGCCGCGGACGATTTCTCGTCCGGATAAGGGACGGGCACGGAGACATTGCGCAATGTGTCGTCCACACCGATTAGGTCGGCCATAAAACCGAAGGCCGCGCTTCCCGGCGCGGCCTTCGGACCGCCGTCCATGGCGGTTCGGGGGATAACGTCAGCAGGTTTGTTCGCGCGCGAAGTGCGCTTCTCAACACCCTGCCCAAGCCTGTTCAGGCCATAACCGGACTGTTGCGTCGCTGCTCTTCTTTGACCTGTTCGTCCTGCGGCGCCTGCGGCGGCTTCTGCTGATTCAGCTGGTCCATCAGCTGCGTGCTGCGTTCGACCGTTTGCGCCGCGGCCTGCTGCTGATCCACGAACACGCGCTTGTGCGTATCGGCGTTGAGATCGCCCTGGATCGCGTAGAGGCCACCGTTGTTGTTGCTCACGACCTGATCGATCTTGGTCATGCCGCTGACCTTGGCCTCGTGCACGATCGCGGCGGCGGCGTTCTGCCGCTCCTCATCGCTCTTGAACGTGGCCGGCGGCAGCTTTTCGATACCGCTGAGGGCTTGCTTGTACATCGCGTGATCGGGATGGTTGGCATCCGACAGTTTGGGCGTCTGCTCGGTCTTGTTGATGGCGCCGACCGCTTGCTTGTCGGTCTGTTCTTTCAGAGCCGCAGCGATTTCGCGATGGGTGTCCTTGCCGACGACACCGTCGACCGATATCCCGCGCTGGCGCTGCAGCTGCTCCACCGCCTCTTCGGTATGTTTACCGAAGATACCGTCGGTCTTCAGCGGTTTGCCCTCCGCGTCGCGCACACCGAGCTTGTTCAGTTGCTCCTGCAACTGACGCACCTCCACGCCGCGTTCGCCTTCCTTCAGCAGGCCATCGGCCATCGCCGCGCTGGGCTTGGTCGGCTCAGGCGTGGGCTTGGCCGGTTCCTTGCTCTGGTCGGGCGTCTTCAGATATTTCATCGGATCGACCGCGGTCCCGCCCAACAATACGCCGTTCGAGTTCTCGCGGATCTCGAAATGCAGATGGGTATCGCCTTTGCTCGGCGTGTTGCCGGTGCGCCCCATGGTGCCCACTTGGGTGTCCTGGGTCACTCTGTCGCCCTTCTCAACGGTGCGGCTGTTGAGATGCGCGTACACGCTCTGCAGACCGTTGTCATGCTGAATGACCACGGTGTTGCCGTAACCACTCATTTGCCCGCTGAAGATCACTTTGCCGGGCCCGAACGATTCGATGCGGTCGCCGACATTGCCTTCAATGTCGACCCCTTTATGCTTGCGGACACCGCCGCCACGCGACGTGCCGAACTCGCCATGGCCTTCGCCCGGCTTGTCGGCGTGATTGATGCTGTAGTTGCCGGGCGCCGGCCAGTTCGAACCGCCCTGCACGGGATCCGGCTTGGTTTCCGCTTTCGCCGGCATATTGTTTTTCAGCGCATCAAGCGTCTGCGGCCCGGCCTCGCCATCGACCTTCAAACCACGCGTACGCTGGTATTCGCGCACGGCCGCTTCGGTCTGCGGACCGTAATCGCTATCGGCGACGAACGGCTTGCCGTTGACGCTGGTAATCCCGGCTTTGATCAGTTGTTCCTGCATGGCCCTCACTTCGGGGCCTTTCTCGCCGCGCTCCAATACGCCGTCGGCCATCGGCGAGGCCGGCTGTGGCTTCGGATCGACTTTTCCGCCGGGTTTCGCGGGATCAACCGTGATGTTGTTGTCCTTGAGCAGCTGCTCATGGCCTGCCAGTTCCAGCAAATCGGCCTTTTCCGAATTTGCGCGCTTGAGCAAGCCGTTCCACAGAGTGGGCGAGCTCTTGAAGAGCGTGTTGTTATGGTTGATCTTGTAGTCCTGCACGGCCTCGATGATCTGCTTGTCGCTCAGCTCGTTGAGTTTGTAGTCGTTGCCGTATTTCTCTTTGAGCCCCTTTTCGAAAATCGTCGGGGTCAGATCGCGAAACTGGACCGAAGTGCTCCACAGAAGATCCTGTACGGCACGCCCACGGTCGCTCAGATCGATGCCCCTCGCATCGAGCCGCTGCTCCTGCTTGTCGACATGCGATTTCTTGATGAAGTCGTGCTGGTCCTTGGCGAAGCCGGGATCGGTTTGGGCCAATTCAACCCATTTGTCGTTGAACGCTTTGGTCGCCGGGGTCAACCCCTTGAAATGCGCGGCATATGGGGATTGATCGAGATACTCGCGCAGTGTGCCCTCGTTGGTTGATAGCTGGTAGGAACCGTACGAGACGCCGCCCTTATCCCCCTTCCCGGTCGAAATCGTCGCAGCGCCTTTGCCTCCTGTTTCGTACCGTTTCGAGGTTTGGCCCAGTTCCCAGCTTTCAACTTCTTTCTTGGCTTTTTCGATATCGTCCGACATAACCTGTTAACCCCTTGTTGGTAGATCCTTCATGTGTCGTCCGCTCCTGAGAGCGGACACTTTCAGTGGACATCGTGTTTCATGTTCGCCAACTCGACAGCGCGCTTCGCGGTGCGCTCCAAAAGACAATGGTTCGCGACCAACCTTCCGGCCTGTCCTTCCTCTTCGGCGTTCCAGCGGCATGCCTGATCGCGTTCCGCGATCCAGTTTCTCTGCGTCTGGCGCAAGGCGGCGGCTCGGTCTTTCGGTAGAGACGCCATCAGCGCGCGATAGTTCGCGTTCAGCTGTTGATCGTGGAATTCATACTCATCGGCGATGCAGTCCTGCATCGCTGGCGTCACCCCTTCCGAAGCGTCGGCGCACTCCTGGAACGACGGACGGAACAACTTGTTCGCCTCGCCTTCCTGGCCTTCCACGTCACGTGTCGCTTCAGGCTGTTCGGTCGCCGCCAGATTCGCATCGGATGCGGAGGCCGTGACCGGACCGGCGGCCTGTGACGAGGCATTGGTCGTAGCAGGCGTTTCCGCCATCGTTTGCGCCTCTCCGGCCTGTGGGGAGGCAACGCCTTGCGCGGGCTCACGCCCAGGAGTACATGCGCAAAGCAACAATACAGCCATGCCGCAAATCGACCACCGTCGGCGCGGCGATTTCGCAAGCAGTCCCGATTCGCGCACCGATATTTGTCGCAGACCATCGCTCATCAACATGATCACTCCTGCAGATTCTGCTTAAAAATAGACGCCTGTTTTGTCCCGTGAATATCCGCGAAGAGCTGCGACAGGCCAATGACCTTGCGTTCGCTCATCAAGGGGCACGCTCCAAGTGCTAAAACAACCCAAGCGCTGGAACAACACGCGCTGGAACAACACGATTGTGCTCCGACCGACATGATGCAGATTCGGGAACCGCATCGGCCGTCACTCAATCACAAACGCGCAGACCGACTCCATTCGAGGCGAGGACACAGCCCGCCCGGGCTGTCGAGAGCGGCGACGCGGATGCGCGACGCGACCGTCGACGACTTCGGCACGACAGGAGATCACACAGGGAAAAGGCCTTGTCGAAAGGCATACGCGGCCCCGTCGGGGTCCGCATCCGAGGTTTCCGGTGCGATGCGGAACATGTCCGCTGCCGGAGATCGCTCGGGCCGACAGGCGAAGCCCACCGGCATGTTTCGGCAGTGGCCACTGCCTGCAGTCTCGTATCAGCCATGAAACGCCTCTGATGGATACGACTGTTGAATCTGAGTTGTCGAACGACTTGCCGCTTGCTTCTTGACACCGTTTGAGGGAACCCGATGCCCCGGAGAACCCCGTCCGAAGAACCATGACCTGGATTCGGATATGCGGCAAGGTATAGCACGAAATTCCAGGGGCGTGTCAATGCGGCGCCCGCCACGCGGATTCAGGCCAATGAAATCAGCCGCTTGAATGCGCCCATTCGGTGCTCCGATCATCAAGACCTGAGCTTCAGGCTGTTTCATGCGAGGTTACATCGCGGGCCCAGGGCTCGCTCAAGCTTGGGGTCTAACAGACTGCTGGGAAACGCACTTCCTGTGCGTTTTGACTCGCTGCATTCTTTGCGGCTCGCCGCTTCGCAGCCAGCGTTGCTGTTCGCACCGGCGCCTGCCGGTGCGGTCAATTCGCCGGTGCGGTCCATGCCCGGACTCGTTCACGACGCACCGAGTCAACCGTAATCGACCGCATCGACGCCATTGTCCGCGCTGCTGACTGGGTGTCCCGTTTCGTGATTCGTTTCGTTGATATCAGCGTCTGGGCGCCGCCACTTCGGGCTGATTGACTTCCGGGCTTTGCAAGCCGGGCGCCTGCTCAACGCGGGGCTGCGCTTCCTGCGCACGTTGATGCTGGCCGACCTGATCCGTGCTTTGCTGCACGCTCTGGCCGCGCGCATCCTGCAGGTTCGCCCAGGCGACCCGTGCGGAGGGATCGTCGGCTTGTCGGTCGAGCGCGAACAACCTCCCCTGATCGTTCTGAACGACATCCGCGATCCTGTCCATTCCCTGACGGTACGCCCCCGCAGCCAAAGTCGCGGCCGCATTGACGCGCTCCTGATCGTTGCCGAAAGTGCCGGCCGGCAAGTCGCCAAGCTCGCGATAAGCCTGCCCGTACAAAGCGTACGCAGGATTCCCGGGCTGATCGATCGGAACCGCGCCGTTCGCGCCCTGCCGCTGTTGCGGGAGCGGGTCGGCGGGCGCAGCCGGGTCGTTGCGTGCGCGATCCTGCTGCTGAACCACGCCCAGCGCGGCCAGGGTGCGTTGTTCGGCGACGCCGTCCGTCGGCAGTGGATTGTCGGGGTGCTGCTGGTTGTAGGCGCGCTGGTAGTTCTGTACCGCCTCTCGGGTGCGTCCGCCAAAATCGCCGTCCTGCACCACCTCGCGCCCCTGATTGTCACGGGCGTCCGCGCGTCTCAGCGCCTCCTGGAGCAGGGCCACGTCCGGGCCGCGTTCACCCTGCCGAATCACGCCATCGGCCAAAGCCTGCGGCGGCGGCGGTGGGAAGTTGCCCGAGATCTGCTCGGTCGGCGGCACCGGATTGGTCACATTCGCAACATTCTCGGGCCGGCGGTCGGTGGTGATCACGCCGGTCGCCATATCGCGGACATAGCGGTCGGCCTGATCGAGATAACGCACGTTGGCGTCGATGTGCACATGCGTGCCGTAGTAATTCGGATCGCCGCGCCCATAGCCCGACTGAGTGCCCAACGGTTGGCCGTACTGCACTTGCGCGCCGGGCTGGATGTCCTGACCGACATCCATGTGGCGCAAACGGAACATGACCTCGCCGCCGGGACGATCGAGTATGGTCACGAAACCGTTGCGGCGGTCGACCTCGCCGATATAGCCGTTGGCGGGCGAGGGCACCGGCACATTGGCGCTGCCGGTCTGGCTGTCTTGCAGGATGAAATCCTTAGAGACCATCAACTGGCCGCCTGGCGTGTAGATCGCGGTGCCGTTGTAGTCGCTGGCGACTTCTTCGGCACGGCCGTTGATCCGGGCATAGACCCGACCCGGTTCGCGCAGGGCCTGGCTGGGATGGTGGTGCTCGATATCGCCCCAGTTGTTCACATCCTCGGTGCCGCGGCCGACGCTTTCGATGATCCTGTAGTTGGGCATGATCCTTCCCCTGTCCGTGAGCGGCCCGGGCCGTTACCTTAGCGCGCCCGGCACGGCGGCGCATCCGTGTTGTTCGTGCTGCGACGCATCATGGCTCGGCGTTGGTTAGCGCCCAACAGCCGTCTCGGAATTCAAACACATAGCGGCCGGTCGCGCCCTCGGTGGCGAGCACCTCATCGTCCGGGCCGAACCGGGCTCTGACATATTCGAGCACGAAGCGGTCGCCGTCGCGCCGGCCATTGAGACGCACCCGGGAGAATTGCGCGTCCGGCAAGGCCGGATCGACATAGACCCAACGGTTGTCGACCAGGGCGATGCGAAAATTGTCCGAACCCGATCGCGCGCCAGCCCGCAGATCGATGCGGCTAAAGACGTCGCGAACATCCTGGCGGCGTACGAATTGCTCTAAGAACGCCCATGCGCCCTCACGAGCGCAGGCCTCTGGCGGCAAAGCGACGCGAGACGGCGGCGTCGCGGCCGGAGCCTGTTCAACCGGGGCGTCGGCCATGGCCGGGGGCGCGTCCCGGATTCCCGTCATCGGCTTGCAAGCGCATAGGGCGGCCAGCAACGCCGCGGACAGGGTCATCCGCGCCAGCGCTGCCCGATTCAACCTACGCGGACCGCGACCAAGATCATTGCAACGCATGCGCTCTCTTCCATGTTGGCTTCGCAAAAAACGTGAGATTACGTACCCCGATTCCGCAAGCGCGACGCCGCCCGGATTCAACGCACTTCGGCGACTTCCACGCCATCCAAACCGGCCGAAAGCGTACGCGCATCGCCGCCCTGGGCCAGCTTGATCTTCAGGCGGACTTCGTTCTGCGAGTCGGCATGGCGCAGCGCGTCCTCCTAGGTGATCTCACCGGCCTGATACAACTCGAATAAGGCTTGATCGAAGGTTTTCATGCCGAGGTTAGTGGATTCCTTCATCACTTCCTTGAGCTTGTGGATCTCGCCGTCGCGGATGTAGTCCTGCACCAGCGGCGTGCCGAGCAGGATTTCCATCGCCACCTTGCGGCCCTTGCCGTCCGGCGTCGGGATCAGCTGCTGCGCGACCACGCCTTTCAGATTCAGCGACAGGTCCATCAGCAACTGCTGCCTGCGATCTTCCGGGAAGAAGTTGATGATGCGGTCCATCGCCTGGTTGGCGTTGTTGGCGTGCAGGGTGCACAACAC
>SSEV01000184.1 GCA_008015095.1 Lysobacteraceae bacterium
CTGAAATATCTCGACGAACTGTACGGTCACCAGATGACGACGATCTATTCGACCCACGACGCGATCGAGGAACGCCTGCCCGACACCGACCTGGTCATCGGTGCGGTGCTGATCCCTGGCGCGGCGGCGCCGAAGCTGGTCTCGCGCGAACAACTCAAGCTGATGCGCCCGGGCTCGGTGCTGGTGGACGTCGCCATCGATCAGGGCGGCTGTTTTGAAACATCGAAAGCTACCACGCATCAAAATCCGACTTACGAGGTGGATGGCGTCATCCACTATTGCGTGGCGAACATGCCCGGCGGCGTCGCGCGAACTTCCACCTTCGCCCTGACCAACGCCACCCTCCCCTTCGCGGTGCAACTGGCCAACAAGGGTGCGAAGAAGGCCCTGCTGGACGACCCGCATCTGCTCAACGGACTCAATGTGCACCAGGGCAAGATCACTTACGAGGCCGTGGCCCGCGATCTGGGCTACGACTATGTCTCGGCTGTGGACGCGCTAGGCTAAGAATCCCACCCCTATCCGTAGGAATGGCCTGAACCGCGGCAGACACCCCTTTTTTTGTCGTTGCGGACGTCCCTCCCTCGAACGAAAAGTAATTATCGGAAGGCGGCGATGCTGACAATCGCGCACCATATCGGCGGGCAAAAGGTCGAGCGTGGCGGTCGTTACGGCGATGTCTTCGACCCTGCGAACGGGGCGGCCACAAAACGCGTGCCGTTGGCTTGCGTCGATATCGTGCGCGAAGCGGTCGATGCGGCCATTGCAGCGGCGCCGGCCTGGGCCGAAACCACGCCGCTGAACCGCGCACGGGTGATGTTCCGGTTCAAGGAACTGCTGGAGCGCCACGCCGGCGATCTGGCCGCGATCATCACCGCCGAACATGGCAAGGTTCTCTCCGATGCGCGCGGCGAAGTGACCCGCGGCCTGGAAGTGGTCGAATTCGCCTGCGGCATTCCGCATCTGCTCAAGGGCGAGCATTCGATGAACGTGGGCCGCGATGTCGATTCGTGGACCGAATCCGCGCCGCTGGGCGTGGTCGCAGGCATCACGCCGTTCAATTTTCCGGCGATGGTGCCGTTGTGGATGTTCCCGGTCGCCCTCGCCTGCGGCAATACCTTCGTACTCAAGCCCTCGGAGCGCGATCCGTCCGCGTCGATTTTCCTCGCCGATCTGTTGAAACAGGCCGGTCTGCCCGACGGTGTGTTCAACGTCGTCCACGGCGACAAGGTCGCGGTCGATGCGCTGCTCGACGATTCGCGGGTGCAGGCGATCAGTTTCGTCGGTTCGACCCCGATCGCCGAATACATCTACGCCCGTGGCAGCGCCAACGGCAAGCGCGTGCAGGCCCTGGGCGGCGCCAAGAACCACATGGTCGTGCTGCCCGACGCAGATCTCGACGGCGCGGTCTCGGCGCTGCTCGGTGCCGGTTACGGGTCCGCGGGCGAACGCTGCATGGCGATCTCGGTCGCCGTGTGCGTGGGCGACGCCACCGCCGATGCGCTGGTGGGCAAATTGGCGCCGAAAGTCGCCGCACTGAAGATCGGTCCCGGTTGTCTGGATCCCGGCTCTTCGGAACCCGAAATGGGTCCCCTGGTCACCGGCGCGCATCGCGACAAGGTGCGCGGCTATGTCGATGCCGGTGTGGCCGAAGGCGCGACCCTGGTGGTCGACGGCCGCGGCCACGCGGTCGATGGGCATGCGCAAGGCTTTTTCCTCGGCGGGTGTCTGTTCGATCACGTCACCCCGACGATGCGGATCTACCGCGAGGAGATCTTCGGCCCGGTTCTGAGCGTGGTGCGCGTGCCGGATTTCGAGACTGCGCTGCGTCTGGTCAACGCGCACGAATACGGCAACGGCACCGCGATCTTCACCCGCGACGGCGGCGCTGCGCGTGAATTCGCGCATCGCGTGCAGGCCGGCATGGTCGGGGTGAACGTACCGATTCCGGTGCCGATGGCCTTCCACAGTTTCGGTGGTTGGAAACGCTCGATCTTCGGTCCGCTGCACGTACATGGCCCCGATGGCGTACGTTTCTATACGCGGTTGAAGACGATCACCGCGCGTTGGCCGGAGACGCACGCGGCCGAGTTCGTGATGCCAACGATGAAATGATCGCGCGGCGGACGTTCCTGGCGTCGATATTGCTGATTGTCGCGTCCGACGGCGCGGCAACGACCGCCGCATCGGGCGAGCGGGCCGCCGGACCGCGCGAACGCACCCGGTTCTTCATCGATGCCTGGGGGCGCAAGCTGCATATGCCGAGCCACGCCCAGTTATCGGCCATGCGGCCACTGCTCACCACGGATTTCGCCGCCGCGATCAAGCTGGCGCGCGAAGACCAGGACGCGTTCATGGCCGCAGAGCCGGACATGAAACCCGGCCTGACGGAGATCACCTTCGCCGGCGTCGAAGACAACAATTTCGATACATACGCGTTCGGGCACAGCGGCGCGATCGATGCGCGCCGTCATGGCGTCGTCGTGATCTTCCGGCAAACGTATGCCGGCGATACCTACCGGGCCTGGCGGCGGTATGTCTGGGTTCGAGAGGATGGCGCGTGGCGGCTGGACGATGTGATCGACTTCGGCGACAGGCCGCATGAACGCGGCAGCAGCCTGAAAGCCCTGTTCCGGTCGGTCGAAGGCGCTTCGAAATGAGTTCGCCCTCCGCCCCGCGCAAGATCGTCGCCATCTCCGGTTCGGGCATCAGCGCCGAAAGCGGCTTGCCGACCTTCCGCGACGCCAATGGCCTCTGGCGCAATCACGATTGGCGGGATCTCGCCAGCCCGGAAGGCTGGCGCCGGCATCCGGAACTGGTGCTGGAGTTCTATAACGAGCGCCGCGCAAAGGCGGCCGAAGCGCGACCGAACGCGGCGCACATCGCCTTGGCGGAATTGCAATCGGCTTACGAAGTCGTCATCGTCACCCAGAACGTCGACGACCTGCATGAGCGCGCCGGTTCGACGAAAGTGATTCATCTGCATGGCCAACTGACCTGGGCGCGTGGGACATCACCACGACGTCTGCGCCAGCGCATCGGCGCGAACCCCATCCGGATCGGCGATCTATGCGAGGACGGCACGCAACTGCGGCCCGATATCGTCTGGTTCGGCGAGAACGTGCCGCTGATGAACGTGGCGATCGAGGAAATCGCGGATGCCGACAAAGTCCTGGTCGTCGGCACCTCGCTCACCGTCTATCCTGCCGCATCGCTAGTCGATGAAGCACGGCCGGATGCGGAAAAGGCCCTGTGCGCACTCGACATCGATATCGCTCCACGCGGTTACGAATGGCTGCGCGGCCCGGCGACGGAACAGGTGCCGGCGCTAGCGCGACGGTGGCTGGCGCAAGCGCGCGGCGACAGAAGCAGCTTTCACCGGTATCGCGCGTCCCGGCGAACGACGTGCGAACGATTCACCGGTATCGCCATGAAGCATCCCAACGATGTCAGTACGCCGGCTGATCATCTCGATCAAGCCTTCACTCGCACCTCGCCTTACGGCACCCGCGCCGAACCCACCTACTCCGGCGCGCTAAGTTTCCTGCGCCGCCGCTACAGCAAGAGTCTCGCAGAGGCCGACGTCGCAGTGATCGGGATTCCCTTCGACCTGTCCACGACCAACCGGCCCGGCGCTCGTTTCGGTCCACGCGCGATCCGCCAAGCATCGGCCTCTCTTGCCTGGTGCGGGCCTTATGCCTGGGATTTCGATCCCTGCGAGCGCTTGCGCGTTGTCGACTGGGGCGACGTATTTTTCGACCCTGGCCGCCCCGAGCAAGCGCCTGAAGCGATCCGCAAGTGCTATCGCAGCATCGTGGCCGCAGGCGTGACGCCGCTCAGCCTGGGCGGCGATCATTTCGTTTCCTACCCGATTATGCAGGCGCTTCGCGAACGTCATGGCCCATTGGCCTTGATCCATTTCGATGCGCATAGCGACACCTGGGAGGATCCGGACGACCGCATCGACCACGGTACGATGTTCTGGCATGCGGCGAAAAACGGCATCGTCGATCCCGCGTATTCGGTCCAGGTCGGGATGCGCACCTTGAACGCGAACACGCACGGCTATCGCGTGCTGGATGCGCGCTGGCTGCATACGTATGGCGTCGACGCCTGTGTCGCGGAAATCCGTGCGCGCATCGGCACGCGTCATTGCTATGTCAGCTTCGATATCGATTTCCTCGACCCGGCGTTCGCGCCCGGCACCGGCACGCCGGTGGTCGGCGGCTTCAGCACCCATGACGCGCTGCGCCTGATCCGCGGTCTCGCCGGCCTGAACATCGTCGGCATGGACGTGGTGGAAGTCGCGCCGCCTTACGACCACGCCGACATCACCGCTTTGGCCGGCGCGTCGATCGCGCAGGAACTGCTGGCCGCGTATGCAAGCAGGTTTCAGGCGTCGGCGTAGGCTATCTCCTGACCCGGCCTGGCGAAGCGTACGTGTGCGCAGACCAGCAGGCACCTTTTCATGGAATGCCGGAATTGATTCCGGCATTCCGTCAAGACGCGCTTAAGGCTCCGCAGTGGGGCAATTGACGATGAAAACCCGCGAATAAGCCGTGGTGGCTCCCCATGTCGCATGCCACGCCATGCAGTTGCCGCCATGAGCGATTCCACGAGTGCCTACGATGGTCGTGCGGGCCGAGTTGCTGTAGTACTCGACGTAGACCTCCTGGTTCTCGCCTGGCATCGGGTATGCGTACGCGACGAGGGCATACCCCATTCCGAATAACGCCGCACCGAGCAAAGCCGGTTTGAGCAACCTCTTCATTGCATCACCTCCATGATGTGACGGGTAGGCGCCTGAAATGGCGCCGCTGTTTGTTTAACATCGATACGCGCCCCGAAAACGTGATCGGTTCCCGTATCGATTCCACCGCCAGCCCGCCCCAGACAGCCCCATGCCAGAATGCACAGCCTTCGACCGGCATTCTGGCCGACTGTCGAAAGCGCAAACGCATACATAACCGTCATTCCCTCGAATCGGACTCCACGCGCCGGAGATGATTGATGACATCTGTCCATGAACGTCCACGCACCGCTTATCGCATCTGCCCTTTGTGTGAAGCCGCCTGCGGCTTGGCTGTGCAGGTCAGCGGCGATACGGTGACGGCGGTACGCGGCGATCCGGACGATGTCTTCAGCCGCGGCTATCTCTGCCCGAAAGGCGTCGCGCTGAAAGATCTGCATGAGGATCCCGACCGTCTACGCACACCGATGCTCCGCCGCGGGCGCGGCGCGGACGCACGCTGGGAAGCCTGCGATTGGGACACTGCCTTCGCCGAGATCGAGCGCCGGCTGCTGCCGCTGCTCGACGTCCATGGTCGGCAGACGCTCGCCTTCAGTCTCGGCAATCCGATCGTGCACAAGCTCGGCCTGCAGTTGTACGTGCCCCGCCTGATCCGCGCCGCCCGCACCCCGAACGTGTTCAGCGCATCCACGCTCGATCAGATGCCCAAGCATCTGGCCTGCGGATTGATGTACGGCCATTGGTTGAGCATCCCGGTGCCCGATATCGAACGCAGCGATCTGCTGATCGCGATCGGCGCCAACCCCATCGCCAGCAACGGCAGCCTGTGGACAGTGCCCGATTTCCGCAGCAAAGCGCGCGCACTCCGTGCGCGCGGCGGGCGCTTGATCGTGATCGATCCGCGCCGCAGCGAGACGGCGGCGGTCGCCGACGAGCATGTTTCGATCCGGCCCGGCGGAGACGTCTTCCTGCTGCTGGGCATGCTGCAACACCTCTTCGCGACCGGTGCGCCTGCGCTGGGTCCGGCCGAAGGGCTGGTCGTGGGACTGGACGCGCTGCGCGAGGCCGTCGCCGCATTCCCGCCCGAACGCGTTGCGGCGGCGGCAGGTATCGACACAGCGATGATCCGGCGTCTGGCCGAAGCGCTACGCGATGCGCCGCGCGCCGCGCTCTACGGCCGGATCGGCACCTGTACCCAACCCTACGGCACGCTTTGCAGTTGGCTGATCGAGACCTTGAATCTGATCACCGGCCGGGTCGACGCCGAGGGCGGCGTGCGCTGGCCGCAGGCTCCGGCCTTTCAAGCCAACAGCACGGGAGCGGCAGGCCGCGGGCGCGGCGTGGTGTACGGCCGACGGCGATCGCGCGTCGCGGGCGCGCCCGAAGTCATGGGCGAGTATCCGATGGGATGTCTGGCTGAGGAAATCGACACGCCCGACAGCGCCGACGGACCCCGCGTGCGCGCACTGATCACTATCGCGAGCAATCCCGTTCTGTCCGCGCCGAACGGCCCGCGCCTTGCCGCTGCATTGGATACGCTTGATTTCATGCTCAGCGTGGATCTTTATCTCAATGAGACCACACGGCATGCGGATGTGATCCTGCCTGGTCTCTCGCCGCTGGAAGAGCCGCATTACGATTCGCTGTTCAGTCAACTGGCGTGGACGCATGCGGCGCGTTTCAGCGATGCGGCGCTGCCCACTCCGGAAGGAGCTTGGCCGGAGTGGCGCGCTTTGACTCGGTTGACCGCTTTGCTGGAAGGGCATGACGCAGATGCCGCCGCCAACGTCGAAGCGCGCGATGAAGATGCGCTGCGCGACGAATTGTCCGGCGTGCTGCGTGCTTCCGGCGTCTCCGATGAGCGGATACCTGCGCAAGTGCAGGCTTTGCTTACCGCGGCAGCGCCTTTGCAAGGCCCAGAGCGTCAACTCGATCTCGGCCTGCGCGCAGGTCCATGGGGCGACGGATTCGGCGCCAAACCGGATGGGTTATCGCTGGCGCGCCTGCGCGCTGCGCCCCATGGTCTTGACTTCGGCCCATTGCGGTCGCGCCTGCCCGACGTGTTGCGCACGCCGGATGGCATGATCCATGCAGCGCCCGCGCCATTTCTCGGCGATCTCGCACGCATCGAAGCCGCCTTGTCTTCGCCTGCGCCAACAATCTCCGGCGAGGGATATCCGTTGATGGCCATCGGGCGTCGCGATGTGCGCTCGAACAACAGTTGGATGCACAACCTGCACACCTTGGCCAAGGGGCCTGAGCGCTGCCTCGCGCTGATCCATCCTCAGGACGCCGCGGCGGCGGGCGTCGCCGACGGCGATCTTGCCCGACTGCTTGGCGCGGGCGATCGCAGCGTCACGGTGCGCGTGAAATGCAGTGAGGACATGCGCCCGGGCGTATTGAGCCTGCCGCATGGCTGGGGCCATGATCTGCCCGGCACGCGTCAGCATCTGGCGGCAGAACGTCCAGGCGCGAACCTCAATGCGCTGTTGGACGAAGGCGAACGCGATCCACTGTCGGGAACATCGGTATTGAGCGGGGCGCCGGTCAGGCTGCAGCGGATTTCATCTCCAATGGCGTGATGGCGTCTCGATCCGGCAGGGGGCCGGCGCGAACAACGACGCCGGCCGCAAAACAGCGAGCCACAGGGTTCCGGCAAGTCAAAAAGAATCCGCATGGCCGCGTTTCGACGCGCTGCCGGTGGCTTTGCCCAGATTCAGACTTTCTTTGACGTTACGAGAGTCGCCTGCGCATCAGGCCACATACACCGTCTTGATATTCATGAACTCGTGGATGCCGTGTTCGGCGAGTTCGCGGCCGTAACCCGAAGTCTTGGTCCCGCCGAACGGCAGGCGCACATCGCTGCGGACGATGGCGTTGACGAAGGTCGCGCCGGCCTGCAGCTTGCGCGCGACGGCTTCGCCGCGCGCCGGATCAGCGGTCCACACACTGGCGCCAAGGCCAAACTGAGTGTCATTGGCCAGGCGGATCGCATCGGCTTCGTCGGTCGCACGCAGAATGCTCGCCACCGGGCCGAACAATTCCTCGCGATAAGCCACTGTCCCCGGCGCGACCGCATCGAGCACGGTCGCCGGATAATGCGCCGCGCCCTGGCCCGGCGTGCCGCCGAGCAGCAGTTTCGCGCCAGCTTCGAGGCTGCGCATAACCTGCGCATGCAGCTCATCGCGCAGGTCCGCGCGCGCCATCGGCGCCAACGTGGTCGCATCGAGCGCGGGATCGCCGATCTGCAACTCGCTCGCGGCGTCTATAAAACGTTCGACGAAAGCGTCGGCGATCCCATGCGTGGCGATGAAACGTTTCGCCGCGATGCAGGTCTGCCCGGCGTTTCCGTAGCGCGAAGCGATAGCGGCGGGAATCGTCAGATCCAGGTCCGCATCGTCCATCACCACGAACGGATCGCTGCCGCCCAGCTCCAGCACGCATTTCTTCAAATGCCTGCCGGCCGTAGCGGCCACCGAACGCCCCGCGCGCTCGCTGCCGGTCAAGGTCACCGCGTGGACGCGCGGATCGCCGATGACCCGTGCCGCAGCGTCGTTGTCGATATGCAACACACCGAAGACGCCCGTCGGCAGCCCCGCCTCGCGCAATACCTCGGCGATCGCATCGGCGCAACGCGGCACGTTCGTCGCGTGCTTGAGCACGGCGACATTACCGGCCATCAGGCTCGGCGCCAAGAAGCGGAACACCTGCCAGATCGGGAAATTCCAGGGCATCACCGCGAATACGCAACCGATCGGTTCGTAGGTCACATAGCTGCGCCGGGCTTCGGTGGCGATGTCGCCATCATGCAGGTAATCCGCGGCATGCTCCGCGTAGTAGTCGCAGGCGCTGGCCGACTTCTCGATTTCGGCCAAGGCCTCACGGCGCAACTTGCCCATCTCGGCGCCCATCGTGGCGGCGATCGCCTCGCGCCGCGCACGCAGCACGCCGGCCACGGCCTTCAACAACACGCCGCGCGAATCCAGGTCGCGGCGGGCCCACTCCGGCCACGCTTCCGCAGCGGCCTGCAACACGCGCTCGACCGCCATTTCATCGGCGTAGTCGTAGCGATATTCGGCCTGTCCGGTCCATGGATTGATCAGTTGCACGCTCATGGTCGCTATCGCCGTCCGCTTATCCCTTGTCTTCTGCCGCATTGGCCTGCAGCGCGAGTTGGATATCGCGTTGCCTGCGCTTCTCTTCGCGGTACATCAGCCACCAACCGATCAATGCCGCGATCGATACCGCCATCACCATCAACGTGGCCAGCGCATTGATCTTCGGGCTCAACCCCAGCCGCACCGAGGAAAAAACTTTCATCGGCAGGGTCGTGGAATCCGGGCCGGCGACGAAACTGGCGATCACCACATCATCCAGCGACAGCGTGAACGCCAGCAGCCACCCCGACACCAGAGCCGGCGCGATGATCGGCAAGGTAATCAGGAAGAACACCTTGATGCGATTCGCGCCGAGATCCATCGCCGCCTCTTCCAGCGATTTGTCCAGTTCGGCCAGGCGCGAGGACACCACCACGGTGACGAAAGCCAGGGTGAAGGTGACATGCGCGACCCAGATCGCCACCACGCCCTTGGGCGCGATTCCCACAAGATGGCCCATCGACACCAGCATCAGCAGGATCGACAGGCCGGTGATCACTTCCGGCATGACCAGTGGCGCGGTGATCATCGCGCCGAACAGTGTCTTACTCGGGAAATGCCGCATTCGGGTCATCGCCAAAGCCGCCATCGTGCCCAGAACGACGGCTGCGGTGGCGGTCCAGAATGCGACCTTGAGGCTGACCCAGGCGGCGTCGAGCATCGCCCGATCGCGCAACAGTTCGCCGTACCATTTGAACGAGAACCCGGACCACACCGAGGCCAATCGCGATTCGTTGAAGGAATAGACGATCAGAACCAGGATAGGCACATACAGGAAGGCGAACCCCAGCCCCAACACCAACCAGCGGATGCCGCGATTGCCCTGTGCGACGGCGCTCATGTCAACCGCCCTTCCAGCTCTTTCTGCTGGACGCGGTTGAAGATCAGGATCGGGATCATCAACAGCAGAAGCATGACGATCGCGACCGACGAAGCCACCGGCCAGTCGCGGTTATTGAAGAACTCGCTCCAGAGCACGCGGCCGATCATCAGGGTGTCGGGGCCGCCGAGCATCTCCGGAATCACGAATTCGCCGACCGCTGGAATCATCACGAGCATGCAGCCGGCGATGATGCCGGCGCGCGACATCGGCAGGGTAATTTTCAGGAACGCTTTCCACGGCCGCGCACCGAGATCGTAGGCCGCTTCGAGCAAGCGATGGTCGAACTTGACCAGATTCGCGTACAGCGGCAACACCATGAACGGCAGATAGCAGTAGACGATCCCAATATACGCCGCGGTCGGCGTATTGAGGATGTGCAGCGGGGTGTCGATCAGGCCGATCCCGAGCAGCAGATTGTTGAGCAGGCCATTGCTGTCGAGGATGCCGATCCAGGCATAGACGCGGATCAGGAAAGAGGTCCACGACGGCAGCACCACCAGCATCATCGCGATATTGCGCGCCGAGGGCGACAGGCGCGAGATCACGTAGGCCAGGGGGTAGCCGATCAGCAGGGTCAGCAAGGTCGAGATTCCGGCGATCTTGAGCGAGCTGGCGTAGGCGAGCAGGTACTGCGTATCGGAGAACAGGGTCTTGTAGTTGGTGAGGTTGAGTTTGAGCAGCACCTCGTCCTTCACGTACTCCAGGATCGGCGTGTACGGCGGTATCGCGATCGCGAGTTTCGCGAACGAGATCTTCAGCACGATCAGGAACGGGATCGCGAAGAACAGCAGCAGCCACAGATATGGCACCGAGATCACGGCCCATCGCGATCCCGGCATCATGGCCTTGAGTCGTTTCAGATTCATGAGGTCAGCACCACGCCGGCGTTGTCGCTCCACGAGACCCAGACCTCGTCGCCCCAGGTCATCCCTTCACTGGCCCAGCGTTGCTGGTTGGCGAAATTCGCCATCATCTTGTAACCGGTCGACAGGCGCACATGGAAGACCGAATGACTGCCGAAGTAGGCGATGTCTTCGATCCTGCCCTTGGCCTTGTTGTGCGCTTGCGCGGGTTCGTCCTTGCTGATGATGACTTTTTCGGGACGCACGGCGAAACCGACATCCTGCCCTTCGTAGCCGGACACGCCGTGCCCGACGTAGATCAATGTCTCCAGCGAAGGCGAACGGATGGTGATGTACTCGGCTTTATCGTCCTCGATCTTGCCGTCGATCATGTTCGCCGAGCCGATGAATTCGGCGGCGAAACGGCTGGTCGGCGATTCGTAGATCTCGTCGGGGGTGCCGACCTGCCGGATCCGGCCGGCGTCCATCAAGGCGATCCGGGTGGCCATGGTCATGGCCTCTTCCTGGTCGTGGGTCACCATCACGCAGGTCACCCCGGATTTCTCGATGATATCGACCAGTTCGAGCTGCATCTGCGAACGCAGTTTCTTGTCCAGCGCGCCCATCGGTTCGTCGAGCAGCAAGAGTTTCGGCCCTTTGGCCAGAGAGCGGGCCAGCGCTACGCGCTGCTGCTGCCCGCCCGAAAGTTGATGCGGTTTGCGCTTGGCGAGTTTACCGAGCTGCACCAAAGCCAGCATTTCGTCGACGCGCTTTTTGATCGCGTCTTTGCCGAGGCCGTCCTGCTTCAGGCCGAAGGCGATGTTCTGCTCGACCGTCATATGCGGGAACAACGCATATGACTGGAACATCATATTGATCGGCCGCTCGTACGGCGGCATGTCGTTCATCACCTGACCATCGAGATAGATCTTGCCGGAGGTTGGGCGTTCGAAGCCCGCCAAGCACCGCAGCAGCGTTGATTTGCCGCAGCCCGAACCACCGAGCAGCGCGAAAATCTCGCCCTTGCGGATGGTCAGGTTGGTATCGTCGACCGCGACGAATCCGTCGAATTCTTTGCGGACGTCGACGATGCGGACGTAATCCTCGACGACCGCTTTACCGCCCGCGGGTGCGGCGAGGTGGTTCTTTTCGGTGCTGACTGCGGCCATGCGCTGTTCTCGAAACTGAGGAAACGGACAGGATGTTGAAAAACGCACTTCCTATGCGCCTTTTCAATTCGCGAATCCGATACCTGCACGGACTCGCTCTCGATGAATCAACCGCTCACGCACTTGCTTCGCGGCGCACCCCTCCGTGGTTACGCTCGCAGATCGCTTCGAGCAACCCGCTGAGCAAGAACCCCGCAAACGCGACGGGGCGGGCCCAAAGCCCACCCCACATCGGATCAGCGCCCGGTCTTGAGCTGCGTCCAGATCCGGGTGTACTGGCGGTCCACTTCCGGCGGGATGATGGCGAAAGTGAACAACTTCGCGCGCACCTCCGGCGGCGGGTAGATGGTCGGATCGCCGGTGATGTCCTTGTTGATCAGCTCGGTCGATTTGAGGTTGGCGTTGGGATAGCTGACGAAGTTAGTGTTGTTGGCGGCGACCTGCGGTTCGAGCAGGTAGTTGATGAAGGCATGCGCGTTGTCCACATGCTTGGCGTCTTTCGGAATCGCCAGCATGTCGAACCACAACGGCGCGCCCTCCTTCGGGATCGAATAAGCGATCTTCACGCCGTTCTGGGCCTCATCGGCGCGATCGCGAGCCTGGATCACGTCGCCGGACCAGCCGACCACCAAGCAGGTGCTGCCCTTCGCCATCGAGTCGATGTACTGCGAGGAATGGAAGTTGGAGATGTGCGGACGGATCGTCTTGAGCAGAGCCGCCGCCTTGTCGATCACGGCTGGATCGGTGCTGTTCGGATCCTCGCCCAGGTAGTTC
>SSEV01000143.1 GCA_008015095.1 Lysobacteraceae bacterium
GACCAAGGTGGTGCGGTCGGGCATCAGATGGTTCAGGCCGTCCTGGACCAGGCGCTCCGATTCAGTGTCGAGCGCCGCCGTGGCTTCGCCGAGAATCAGGATCGGCGCGTCCTGGAGAATCGCGCGCGCGATCGCCAGACGCTGACGCTGCCCGCCCGACAACCGCCCGCCTTTGCTGCCGACGCCGGTTTGGTCGCCATCGGCAAGCTTGTCGACAAATTCGACGGCATTGGCTGCGACCAGCGCGCGACGTACACGGTCGGCGTCCATATCCGCCAACTCTCCATAAGCCACGTTCGCCGCTACGCTGCCATCGAACAGCATGACCTGCTGTCCGACCAGCGCGATCTGTCGTCGCAGATCGGCGAGCGAATATTCGTCCAGCGGATGGTCATCGAGCAGAATTTCGCCGGATTCCGGTTCGTAGAAGCGTGGAATCAATTTGATCAGCGTGGACTTGCCGCTCCCGGAGCGGCCGACGATCGCGGTCACCGTCCCCGGCCGGGCGACGAAACTGATCCCAGCGAGCGCGCGTTCGGTCTGCCCCGGATAGCGCGCCGCCACTTCACGGAACGCAATTTCGCCGCGCGCGCGCGCTATCGTGCGCGTTCCACTGTCCCTCTCTTCCTCGGCATCGATCACACTGAACAGGCGCTCGGCCGAGGCGATGCCCTTTTGCAGCATGTTCTGCACGTTGGTGAGCTGTTTCAACGCCGGGATGATCGCGATCATCGACATCATCAACGAAACGAAACCTCCGGCGCTGAGCCGGCCGGCCATCGCTTCGCGTCCGGCGAAGAACAGCAGCAGCGCCAACCCCACCACCCCCATCAGTTGCACCACCGCAGAGGAAATGCTGCGGGTAGCTTCGACTTTCATCGCCAGGCGCAGATTCTCGTCGGCAAGCGCGGCGTAGCGTCGCAATTCGACCTGCTGCGCGCCATAGACCTTCACTTCCTGCTGACTGCCCAGAGTCTGATCGGCGGCCTGCATCATCCGTCCGCTGCTTTCCTGCACCCGATGACTGATCCGGCGATAGCGGCGCGCCACCTTGTTCATCATCCATGCCAGCGGCGGCGCCATCAGCAGAATAGCGATGGTCACCTGCCAGCTGGTCCACAGCATCACGGCCAACGCACCGATCACTTGGAAAGACTGCTGCAACATCACCTTGGCGGCATCCACCGCGGCGTTGGCGACCTGATCGCTGTCCGAGCCCAGGCGCACCAGCATC
This sequence comes from Lysobacteraceae bacterium, assembly GCA_008015095.1. Lineage (GTDB taxonomy): Bacteria > Pseudomonadota > Gammaproteobacteria > Xanthomonadales > Xanthomonadaceae > Lysobacter_I. The sequence goes on from SSEV01000143.1 coordinate 1,235, forward strand.
GCTGGCACCGGTTCGCTGTCGAAACGCAATCCGGGCAGTTTCAGATATTTGCCGAGCACGAGCACACGCAGATCGCGGGCGATGCTGCGCGCCGATTTGCCCATGCAGATATCAGTGATGTAGCCCGCGATGCCGCGAATCACGAACAGGCCGACGATGGTCAGCGGCAGGATCAGGCTCAGTTCGCTGTTGCGGGTGATGAAGGTCTCGTTGACCACCGGCTCCATCAGCTTCATGAAGGCCGAACCGGCGGTGGCCTCGATCAGCATGCCGAACAAAGCCAACAGCAATAGCGGGCGGTACGGCTGGGCGAAACCAAGCAGCCGGCGGTAGATCGGCCAGGCTGGCGCGCGCGCTGCGCCTTCCGAGGCTTCGCTCACTTGCGCGGCTCCGCGACGGTCCGTGTCGGCGCACGCTGCTCGGGCGCGGTGGCGATGCTGATCCGCCGAAAGCCGAGTTGGCCCAGCGCATCAAGAGCGGTCACGACGGCCTGATGCGGCGTGCGCGCGTCGGCGCGCAGCAGCACCGGACGCTTGCGGCTCTCGTGGTCGACGCCCTCGCCGGCGACCTCGACGATCGTGCGCTTGAGCGATTCGACATCGGTGCGCAAAGCTTCGCGATCCTGGACGAAATAACGCCCATCGGCATTGACCAACACGCTGAGCGCCTTCGGTGCGGTTTCGCTTGGCTCGCCGTTGGCCTGCGGCAGCTGCAGTTTGAGCACCGAACGCGCGTCGAAAGTGGTGGTGACGACGAAAAAGATGATCAGCACCAGGATCACGTCGATCAACGGCACCAGATTGATCTCGGGCTCGTCGTCTGCGCGGAAATCGCGGATACGCATGGGTCAGTGCTCGCTATCGGCGGACATCAGCCGAAGGCTTGATGACCGGCGCGGAAGACCGTCCAGCCCAGCATCGCGAGCAACGCGAGGAAAAACAACATCAGCAGCCAGAACCGGACCGGCGCTTTCGAACGCTGCACGAACGTACTGGAATCGCTGTGCGGCAACTTTCCGGTACGCAATCCCCTGACGACCGCCCAGGCCACCGGGCTGGCGATCAGCAGACAAATCGCTATGACGATCAGAAAACGCAGCATCGGTGTTCTCCATGTCTCAATCCACATCCACCGGCGGCATGATCCCGCGCCCGCCCGGCGTGATTTGCGCGGCGGGCCGCGGATCGAGCGTATCGAGCAGCAGGATCGCTTCATGCTCCATATCGACGATGTAACCGGCGATACGGCCGCGGAAATAGCGATGGAACATCAGCGCCGGTATCGCCACGATCATGCCGGTCGCAGTACAGACCAGGGCCTTGCCAATGCCGCCGGCAAGCTGGTTCACATCGCCGACGCCATGATCGAGGATGCCCAGGAACATCTGGATCATGCCGACCACGGTACCGAACAGACCGAGCAGCGGTCCTGCGGCTGCGATCGTGCCGAGGCTGTTGAGAAACCGCTCCATGCGATGCACCAGATGCCGGCCGACGTCTTCGATCCGTTCGCGGATCTGGTCGCGTGGCCGGTGCCGCACATCCAGAGCGGCCGCGAGCAGTGCGCCAAGGGGCGACGTACGCCGCAAGGATTCGATATGCGTGGGATCGAGATTTCCGCGCGCGGCCCAGGCCCGAACCTCGGCGCCCAGGCCCGGCGGCAGCACGGTCTTGCGACGCAGGGTCCAGAGTCGTTCGAGAATGATGCCCAACGCCACCAGCGTCAGCAGCAGCAAGGGAATCATCGGCCAGCCGCCCGCCTTGACCAGTTCCAGCACCTGCGATCCTCCGGCCCGGGGGCCTGTTCATTCAAGACGATAGGATAACTGACGCGCCAGCGCCTGCCTGCGTGCCGCGTCCCAGGGCGTGGCATGACGTGCCCGCTCGGTCAGCACGGATGGACCTTCCCCGCCCGAACGGCTCTTTCCCATGCGGATCCGCAACGCGCCCGAATCCGCAGTCGAGAGCACCTGCGCGCCATGCCGCCTCCATCGGGACACGACCTCGGCCTTGGGGTGGCCGAAGCGGTTGCCGTACCCGGCCGAAATCGACGCGACGCGCGCACCGCTTGCCCGAACGAATCCTGGCTCGGAGGAGCCTGCGCTGCCGTGATGCGCGACCAACACCACCTCCGCGCGTATCGAAATCGGATCGCGGCGCAGCAGATCGCGCTCGACCACTTCGCCGATGTCTCCGGTCAACAAAACAGCGCCATGACGGGTTTCCACTCGTAATACGCAACTCGATTCATTGCGCAGATAAGGGAAATACTGCGGAGGATGCAGGAAGCGGAACACCACGCCATCCCAGATCCAGCGTGATCCGGCGATGCACGTCCCGGGATTGACGCTCCGCGCCGCCAATCCACTGCCGTCCGGCGCATCACTGCGACCGATCGCGAAAGCTTCGGCCACCGCCGCGTATCCCCCGGCGTGATCGTTGTCTCCATGGCTGAGCACGGCGACATCCAAACCACGGACGCCGAGCGCGCGTAATGCCGGCACGACTGCACGTTCGCCGGCATCGAAACCGTCAGGCACCGCCGCGCCCATGTCGTAGAGCAGCGTGTGCTCAGCCGTGCGCACCAGCACGGACAACCCCTGCCCCACATCCAGCACCACCAGCTCCGCCTCGCCATTCGCTGGCAAGCCACGCTCAGGCCAGAGCAGCGGCAGCCACAACAACAAGGCCAAGGGTTTGCCGGGCACGCCTCGCGGCAACAGACACCAGAACGCGGCGGTCAGCGCCAGAGGAAGCGCGAACCACGCCGGTTCGGGCAACCACCAGACCGTGAACGGCGCCCTGCCGGATATCGAGAACAGCGCCCAACTCGGCTCGAACAACGACGCCGCGAGACGCCAACTCCATTCGCCCCACCCGGTGCACAAGGCGTCCAGGCCCGTGCCGATCAACGCCAGAGGTACGACCGTGAGGCTCCACCATGGGATCGCCAACAGATTCGCCAACGGTCCGGCGAGCGACGTCTGTCCAAACAATGCCGCTGACAACGGCAACAGCCCCACCGTCGCCACGCCTTGCGCCGCAGTGAAATCGCGCCACGGATGCCCAGTCGTCCGCGGCATGCACCACAGCAGCCAAGCGACGCCGGCGAAACTCAGCCAGAATCCCGCGCCAAGCACCGACAGCGGATCGCAGCACAGGATCACCATCAAGGCCAGCGCCAGCGCATCGGACGGTCGCCCGCCACGACGCATCCAGCGTGCGAGCGCAATCGCTGCGATCATCAGCACCGTGCGCAGCGTCGGCAGGGCGAAACCGGCCAAGACCGCATACCCAGCAGCGCCAAGCACCGCCGCCGACACCGTTGCCTGCGGCGCCGGCACGCGTCGCGCCAAGGCCGGCAGGCACCACCAGAGCGCGCGCACGATCCATGCGAAGAACCCCGCGACCAGACCGACATGAAACCCCGAGATCGCGATCAGGTGGGTCAGTCCGTTCGCGCGCAGGATTTGCCAATCCGCATCATCAAGTCCGCGGGTATCGCCCAGCGCAAGTGCGCGCACGAACCGTGACGATCGCTGCGGCACAGCTTCGGCGATCCGCGCCGACATCGCCTGACGCCAGGCATCGATCCCCCGCGCCGCGCCGATTTTTCGCGCGGATTGCGGATTGCGCACAAAGCCCGTCGCGGCTAACCGCTCCATCAGCGCATGCTTCTCCGCATCGATGCCTCCCGGATTGCGCAAGCCGCGCGGCGCACGCAGCTTGACCGTCAATATCCAGCGGCTGCCCGCGACGATACCGAAGCGGGGCGCATCCGCACGCTCGGATCGGTCTCCGTGCTCCGCATACCAGGCTAACCGAAGGCGCTTGCCGCGCAACGCAGGCGACTGCGAGATCGCATTGTCCGCTTCGAAGACGAATCGCGTCCGCCGGGACTCGTGAACCGGGAGTTCACGCACCGTACCGCGCAACTCGACCACGCGATGCTCCATCGCCACCGGCAATTGCCGAGAAAGCCCCCATTGCAGATGCAGGCCCGCAAGGGCGAAACCGAAGCAGACGATGCCCAGATACCGCGTCGCTCCTGCCCCGGATGCGAACAGGCACGCCAGCGCGAAGACGAATACGAGCAAGGTTCCAGTCGCCGCGAATGGAAGCCATAGGCAGGACAACACCCCGGCGAGCATAGCCACTGCTATCGGAAGCGGGGACATGACCTTCAATCTCGATCAGGCAGCCAGAGGCCGAGGAGCGTCGCCAATGTGATTACCGTGATCGAGCGACGTGGAGACAAGCGCGGCGCCATCCGCGGATGCCCGCGCAGTCCTTCCGCCGCATTTCGAATGGACACTGATTGCTTCGCCATGCACGTCATCGCAAGCCTTTGCTGGTGTCGATCGGACCCAGCATGGGCCAACGCGCATGCGCATGGCGTCGGGCTTTCCCGCGATTTCCTGTAGGATTTTTCCGAACCTCAGAACCGACGAGCACGACATGAATATCCCGGACGCTTCCCATCGCGGTTCCTGTCTCTGCGGCGCAGTCAGCTTCGAAGTATCCGGCCCGCTGGCTCCCCCAGATATCTGCCACTGCCGACAATGCCGAAAACAGTCGGGTCACGTCTTTGCCTCGACCGACATTTCGCGCAGCGCATTGTCGATACAGTCGGAAGCCACATTGCGCTGGTATCGCTCATCGGAGCGGATAAGCAGAGGATTCTGCGCGCAGTGCGGATCGAGCCTGTTCTGGGATCCGATCGGCAAGGATGTCATCGCCGTCGCGATGGGCGCGTTCGACACCCCCACCGGAACACACGTAAAAATGCATATCTTCGTCGCCGATAAGGGCGATTACTACGATATCGCCGATGGGCTGCCGCAGCATGCGCATTGATCGAAACATGGGCGAATCGATGCGCGAACGGACGCCGCGAGACGCGCGCGTTACGTCGCCTCCCTCAAGGCAACGACAGCACGCGCGCAAGCGCCTGCCACCGATTGTTTTCGCGCTCGGGCTCGCCGTTCATGCATCTGCGGCGCCTCCCGAGATCCCGGAAAACCAGCTGATCGAGTCATGCATGACAGCCACGTCGCAGCATGCGGCATCAGGCGTCATTGGTCGAAGCGATGACGTCTGCCCTGATTTCATCGCTTTGCTTCGCTGTGCGCGCATCGTCGACGAGCATCGGTGGTCGAACGAGTACAGTCACGTCGCCCTGCGCGATCGTCATGGCCGGTTGCGACTGCAAGACGGACGCGAGTTGCGTTGGATGCTGCGCCCAGGCGGACTGGGGTATCTCGAATCAGAACAGGGCGAACGCCGTTTTCTCGTACATTGCCGGCACTGAAGATTCGCGACTCAAGCCGTCGCAATCGTGACCCGCATGGATGCAGCGAGTCGACGGCGACCTCGGCCGTCATCAGTCACTCACCGGCCACTTCAACGTCCCAAAGGCAGCGCCCGGCCTTCTTACGGATCGTCTCGACCCGCGCAGCATGTGCGGCGATGTCGGTCTCGTCGAGCTGAACCCTCGGGCGCGGGCTCGCATCGTGGCTCGACACGAAGTGGGCCACCTTGGGACCGGCCTTGGCTTGTTCAATCTCCGTGGCATCACCGAATCCGATCTCGCCCTGCCCTGCGGTCAGCGCGAGGTAAACCTCGGCCAGCAGTTGCGCATCGAGCAAGGCCCCGTGCAGTTGCCGATGCGCGTTGTCCACGCCGAAGCGCTTGCACAGGGCATCCAGCGAATTGCGCTGGCCCGGAAAGCGTTGCCGGGCCATTTCCAGTGAATCCTCGACCCTGACCCGATCGCTCATCCGACCGTAACGCGGGCCAAGCAGCGACAATTCGTGATCGAGGAATCCGATATCGAACGCCGCGTTATGGATCACCAGCTCGGCGCCGTCGACGAAAGCGAGAAAATCATCGACGATTTCGCCGAATTTGGGTTTTCCGGCCAGAAACTCCAGCGTCAGACCGGTGACTTCCTGAGCGCCGGGCTCGAACTCGCGTTCTGGATGGATATAGCGTTGCCAGGTCCGTCCGCTCGGTCTGCGTTCGATCAATTCGACACAGCCGATCTCGACGATGCGATTGCCTTTTTTCCACTCCAGGCCGGTGGTTTCGGTGTCGAGGACGATCTGTCTCATGCGCCGCTGGCTTCCTCTTTGAACGACAGCGCGCAACTGCGCGCCAGCGCGTCGACGCGCTCGTTGTCGGGGTCACCGGAATGCCCTTTGACCCATCGCCACTCGATCCGGTGACGCGCCACTGCGGAATGCAATCGTTCCCACAAGTCGCGATTCTTAACCGCATCGCCGCCTGATGTCTTCCACTGCCGGCGTAGCCAGTTCGGCAGCCATTCGGTGATGCCCTGACGCACGTACTGCGAGTCCGTGAACAGGGTAATCGCGCAGGCCTCGGTCAGGGTTTCCAGCGCCATGATCGCCGCCATCAACTCCATGCGGTTATTGGTGGTTTGCGACTCTCCTCCTGAAATCTCGCGTTCGCGGCCCTGATAGCGCAATAACGCGGCCCAACCGCCGGGCCCGGGATTCCCCAGGCACGCGCCATCGGTATGAATCTCGACGTGTTTCATGCGGCCTGCGCGCCGTCAACGAGCATCAGGGGCTTGCGCGCACGGATCGGCGTGATCGGAACCACGCGCTTCTCCGCGCGCTGCAGATAGGCTGCGCGCAAACCGGGCCCGGACTGCAGGCTCGGCGAAGCCAATGGCGACCACTGCGGGCCGACCCCTTGCGCCACAGGTTCCGGCCAGAGTCCGCTATCGCTGAACCAACGCCGCCAGGTGGCCGGATCGATGGCAGGGAACCCCGCGCCGCGCCAGCGAAGACGATACGGCGATAGCGGATTGAGCCCGAGCAGAAACAGCTTGCCGCCGGGCACCAACATGCGCACGCAATCTTCGACCAGAGCGATCGCGGCGGCATCGTCGGCGTGGGCGACGTGCTGCAGCACCACGGACCCCAAGGATTCGCTGGCGATCGGCAGCGGCGGTCGGCAGCGCAACGAGCCCGACCACCCTTCTCCGGCACAGACAAGCCGCACGCCACGCCCCTCGACGGGCGGCAACGGGGCCGCCGGCGCGATCCACAGCCAGGGCAAGCCGATGACCGGATGGGCCGCGATGGCGTCGGATACCACGGTCTGCTCGCTCTCCAAGACCGCTTTCCCCATCGGACTCCGGAACCACTGCGCCTGTATTTCTGTTCGCGCTTGGAAAGTCGGGGCGGGCATGCTCCCATTGTACGGGAAGGCATGGCCCATCCAGGTCGCCATCCAAGCGCATACGCCCCGGTCCGCATGGTTTTACTTCCTTTGCCCGCTTTCGACGACAACTACATCTGGTGCCTGCACGAGGCGTCAGGCAATGCGCTGTTCGTCGATCCCGGCGATGCGGGGCCGGTGCTGCGGGCCGCCGAGGCAGGTCTGCGGCCTCGTATGGTTCTGGTGACCCATCATCACAATGATCACATCGGCGGCATCAGCGCCCTGCTTGATCACTGGCCAGACCTTCTAGTGTTCGCCCCGGACGACGACCGCATCAGTCTGCCTTGCCAACGCGTCCACGCGAACGAGACGATTCGATTCGGTCCCTTGGACTTCAAGACGTTGGCCGTGCCGGGACATACCCGTAGCCATGTCGCTTTCCACGGCGAGGGTCTTCTGTTCTGCGGCGACACCCTCTTCAGCCTGGGCTGTGGCCGCTTATTCGAAGGCACGGCGGCGCAGATGCTCGACTCGCTCGATCGGATCGCTGCCCTGCCCGATGAGACCCGAATCTGCTGCGCGCACGAGTACACGCTCGGCAATGCCGCCTTCGCCGCTCGGGTCGAGCCCGACAATACCGCCCTGAGCGCACGTATCGCCGAAGTGCGTGCACTGCGCGAAACAGCGCGGCCCACGCTTCCGGCTCGACTGGATGAGGAGCGCGCCACCAATCCCTTTCTGCGTTGCGATAGCCCGGCCATCCGCGAATCCCTCGCCGCACAACTTAGCCGCCCGATCACCGATCGCGTCGAGGCTTTCGCCGAACTGCGCCGCTGGAAAGACCATTTCCGGGCCTGAGCCCGGGATCGAGCGTGCCGGGCGGAAAGACCAATCTCCGTCGCGCGTGGCACACTAAGGCCTTGTCCAGCACCACGAGATCGCTATGGGTTTCCTGCAAGGTAAGCGCGCCCTGATCACCGGCATCGCCAGCGAGCGCTCGATCGCTACCGGGATCGCCGAGGCTATGCACCGCGAAGGCGCCGAACTGGCCTTCACCTACCAGAACGAACGGCTGCAATCGCGTGTCGAAAGCGCGGCGAAAGAATATGGATCGGATATCGTCCTGCCGCTGGATGTCGCCGAAGACGCGCAGATCGCCGATTGCTTCACCGCGCTGGGCAAGCGCTGGGACAGTCTGGACATTCTGATTCACGCCATCGCCTATGCGCCGCGCGAGGCGATCTCCGGCCCCTACCTCGACGGCTTGAACCGCGAGAATTTCACTATCGCGCATGAGATTTCCTCGTACTCGCTGGCGGCGATGGCCAAGGCCGCGCGCCCGATGATGACGGGACGCAATAGCGCAATCTTGACGCTGACCTACCTCGGCTCCGAACGCGCGCTAGCTAACTACAACGTGATGGGAACCGCTAAGGCCAGCCTGGAATCAACCATGCGCTACCTGGCCTACAATCTCGGTCCGGAAGGCATCCGGGTGAATGCGATCTCGGCGGGTCCGATCAGAACCCTGGCGGCCTCTGGTATCGCCGGTTTCCGCAAGATTCTCAGCCATGTCGAAGAACACGCGCCGATGCGGCGCACAGTCAGCATCGAGGACGTCGGCAATGTGGCTGCGTTCCTCTGCTCCGATTTGGCCTCAGGGATTACCGGGGAAATCACCTACGTCGACTCCGGTTACAACATCCTCGGCATCACCGCCACCGGGCTGGAATAAGACTCGGGCTGAGCTCCGCACATGACGGGTTCCTGCGCCAGCACGAGCCCGTCTCCGCATGCCGTTTGCGATTCGCCCGCGTTGCGTACCGAACACGCTGGGAGCGATCGGCTGATTGGTCGTCGAAATCTGTGTTTCAAGTCTCGTCAATGCACAAAAGCTTCTTCGAGGCGATCATCTCTTCCTGGGGATACCCGAAGGCGTTATTGACGTATTTGATCCCGTCGATCCGCACGGAACGGTTGATGTGGCTATGCCCGTAGACGTGGATCGACGGATGAATCCTCCGGACCTGCCGTTCGAGCAGATCACTACCCAGAACCGGATCGAGCATTCTGTGCTTGGCAGGAACGTAGAATGGCACCAGATCCAGGCGCGGCAAAAAATGCGAAAAGCTGATGATCTTGGCAGTCCCTTCCGGCACCTCGATCCGATTCAGCCCGAGAAAATGCGCGGTCGCCTCTGCTGGCCCCATTCCAGTCGGCCAGCGGCAGGCGCGATAGTCCGCCCACATCTGCTTGAGATCATCGCTCGGCGGTCCGAACGAATAGTCATACCAGCTCAACAACGGCACGATCGACCATCCGTGCTTATTGAACGTCCGGGTAGAGACGCCGCAAGACTCGGCGAGCGCTTGCACTTCTTCGAATTTCTCCAGCGAAGTCCGTGCACCCGCCTCGCCGAAAACCCACAGGTCGTGGTTGCCGGGCACGAACAGAACCTGTTCGAAGCAGGACGCGAGGGTGCTCAAGGTCAACTGCAACAGAGGCAGTCTGTGAGTGATATCCCCCGCGAGGATCAGGACATCATCCTGGTAGTCATGCCTGGAGAGATCTCGCACCCAACGGGCGTTGGCCTCGTAATCAACATGCAGATCCGACAGCGCGAAGATTCGCATTACGACCCTTGGCCCCAAAAAAAGCTTAGTCAAACCAACCGCCATGGCCGCCATGACGACTTCTTTTATCGCCAACAGGGTCGTTGAAAAACCTGCTGGCGCGGTTGCGGATGGCTGAGACGACGAAACAAGCGCATCAGCGACTACTGCGTCGTGGGCCAGCCTGAGCATGTATCGGACTGGCAGGCTGAAAACGACTTGGATATCCGTTTTCAGCACCATTTCCGGACGGTCGGGCAACGCCCAAGGGCGTCGCTCAGGCCTTGCTCAGAGTCGTTCCTCGGCGATGGTCACCTTGGCCTGGCGTCGTTGTGTCTTGCCGAGTGCGGTGACATCCAGCTCACCGACCACTGGAGCCAGCTCCTGCAGGAATGCCGCCCGCTGCTCCGGAGTGACTTCGGCGGTATCGCCACGCACCACCTTGGTGACGGCGAATACGATCGTCATGCCGTTTTGCAACGTCACCTTGCCTGGAGACACCTTGCCTTCGGCAGGCGCAGGGGTAGAGAAATAAGCCTCGACCGCTTCCGCGTCGGGCGCTGGCGCGCCACGAGGAACCGCCGGGAAATTCGTGAGTATCCACTTACGATCGTTGGCGATGGTCGCCAGCGATTCGCCCTTGCGGATCCGCCCGACGACTGCCTCCGCATCGGCTTCGGTCGCTTTCTGCGCGCGATCCGCACGAATCGCGGCGACAACTCGATCACCGACCTGGGCCAGGGGTTGTACCTGTTCCGGCACATGTTCGACAACGCGGATCAACACGCTGTGATTCGGCCCAATCTCGATCGCATCGCTGACGATTCGATTCTGGATAGCAAGCTCCGAAAACGCAGCGCGCTGAACGGCCGCGTTGGCGGCGATTCCAGCGCCTTTACCGCGAGCGAACGGCCCGAGCTTTTGAACCTGCAGGCCAGCCACACGGGCCGCGGGCGCGAGAACTGTAGGGCTCTTCAACACCTCGTCGACGACCTTGCCAACGATCTCATTGAAGGCGCGCTCGCGCGCGCTTTCCGCTTCGACCTTCTCCAACTCGGCCCTAGCCGCTTCGAACGGCACCGTGCTGCCAGGCTTGACTTCGCGGACCTGGATCACATGCCAACCGAAATCGCTCTTCACCGGCGCACTCACACCGGGACCATTCATGGCGAAGACCGCGTCCTCGAAAGGCTTGACCATGGCGCCGTTCTTCGAGATCCAACCCAGATCGCCGCCACCACCCTTAGACCCCTCGTCTTCGGAATGCTGCCGTGCAAGCGCAGCGAAATCTGCGCCAGCGCGCGCTTGCTTGGCCAGATCCTGCGCTTTGGCTTCCGCGGCCTTTTGCGCTGCCGGATCGGCCCCCTCGTCCGCCTTGATCAGGATATGCGAGGTCAGACGCTGCTCCGGTTCGACAAAGCGCGCCTTCTCCTGCTCGTAGCGCTGGAGCAGGATCCCCTCGTCGGCTGGCGCCGGCGCCGGCAGTGCATTGCCGTCGATATCAAGATACTCGATGGTCACGGTTTCCGGCGCGCGGAAGTCCTCCTGATGCTCTTTGTACCAGCGGGCAATGTCCGCAGCTGGAATCGCGCTGCTATCAGCGGCAGGAGGAGGCACGATTGCGTAAGAGACATCGCGCTTCTCGGTTAACAGACCCAGCAGGCGTTGCGCCTCGCTGGCGGTGACGAACGCCGACCCCTGCAACTGATTGCGCAGCATGGTCTGCTGCAATTCCTTGCGGATCTCCGCATCGAACTGGGTTGGCGTGCGTTTGGGCACCTGCGAAGCCAACTGCAGCCGATAACGCTGGGGATCGAACTTGCCGTCAACCTGGAACGCTGGGATTTCTTCGATCGTCTTGCGCACCAGGGCATCGCCGACTTCGAAACCCTCGCGTTGAGCCGCCATGCGCATGACGCGCTGGTCGATCAGTTCATCAAGCACCTTGCGCTTGTTGTCGATCGATTCAAACTGACGCGCATCGAACGACTCGCCTTGCATCTGGCGCTGCCGCTGGCGCACCAGTTCGAACGAGCTACGGAACTCGTCTGCGCCAATCTCTTCGGTCTTCCACAACAGTTTGCGCACCGGCCATGCGTCGGGGGCCGAGGGCCACCAGGCGGGAGGCGCTTCGATTTTGGCCACGAAGGTTTCATTGCGCTGGAACAGATACTGCTCCATGCCGAAGAATGCGAAGGGCACGATCAGCAGCGCGAGGATGACTGTGGCGATCCAGCCGGAGGATTTTTCGCGTAGGGCTTGCAGCATTGGCATCGATGCCGGGAAAGGAGCCCTGTAGTGTAGCTGAGCGGGCTGCACTATGTCCGGCCGGCGGCCATAACGGCGCTACCCTTGCAAGGACATGTCGAAGCCGTCTCAAAACGACGAAGGCGCCGTCGCCGGCGCCCTCAAGTCCGACCGTTTAAGGCCCTGACCAGCAATTCGACCCAAGAACAATGCCTTGAGGATATTTCCGGGGAATCATTTCGGCTCAGGAAATTGGCGGAGTGGACGGGACTCGAACCCGCGACCTCCGGCGTGACAGGCCAGCATTCTAACCGACTGAACTACCACTCCGCTGATGTTTCCTATTGGCCGGACGCCTCCGCGCGATGGAGAAAGCCCGGCATTTCCTGACCAGATCGTAGCCGACCTTGCCCCGACATTTTAGCTTTGAGCAAACCTTAACTTCAAAGCTCCAGGTCGAGACCTGGAATTCAGACACCCTTCTGGTGGGTGCTGAGGGGATCGAACCCCCGACCCTCTCCGTGTAAAGGAGACGCTCTACCGCTGAGCTAAGCACCCGAACCGAAGAGCCCGTTAGTTTACGGCATCCTTCAGTGCTTTGCCAGCCTTGAACACCGGGGTCTTGGAGGCGGGGATCTGGATCTCTTCTTTGGTCTTCGGGTTGCGGCCGACGCGCGCCGCACGCTCGCGGACCACGAAACTGCCGAAGCCTACCACGGCCACGTTGTCGCCCTTCTTCAGTGCGCTTGTGATGGCGGCGAATGTGGCATCGAGCGCTCGCGCGGCGTCGGTTTTGGAGATTTCGGCGCCAGCAGCGATCGCGTCGATGAGTTCGGCTTTATTCATATTGCAACTCCCGTATCGATGAAAAAAGTGGGGACTGCCACGGGACCAATCGAGAACGTCAGTCCACGAGCAGCAATTCAATTCCCCTGTGTAATTTCCGTGCATTCGTCCCTGCGCCTAAGCAGCATACGAACACCGTCAAGTCCGACGCCGCGCGCTGCGGCGTATCCCCTTGCGCACCCCATGACCCGGTCATGCACTTCCGACATGAGCGCCGACAATGGCTTGCTTCAACGCCTAAAGACGCTGTATCGATGCCGCACCGTTATACCAGCGGGATTTTTACGGCGCAATAACGCATTAGCGAAACATCCCGTTGAATCAACACATTTTCTTAATGGCTCGCACAGCATCAAACCATGCGCAGGATCTAGTGCTTCACTTCTTCGCATTGCGTCGGCGGTAAGGATGCGCTCTCGCTTTCGCGCATGGCATGCTCCGTGCCCTGTCCCGCGCTCTGTTCAGCGACTGACGGCGCGATTGGATGCTCCAGCGCCAGATCAAGCACTTCGTCGATCCAGCGGACCGGCACGATCTTCAATTGCTGTGTCACCGATTTCGGCAGATCGGATAGATCCTTGCGGTTCTCCTCCGGGATCAACACCGTGCGGACACCGCCGCGCAAGGCGGCGAGCAATTTCTCCTTGAGGCCGCCGATCGCAGTGACCTTGCCGCGCAAGGTGATCTCGCCCGTCATCGCGAGGTCCGCACGTACCGGCACTTTGGTCAGCGCCGAAACTAGCGCCGTCGTCATGGCGATACCCGCGCTGGGGCCGTCTTTGGGGGTCGAACCATCCGGCACGTGCAGATGCACGTCGAGCTTCTGCAGGAAATCGACATCGATCCCCAGTCGCTCGGTGCGCGCGCGCACAACCGACAAGGCCGCCGACGCCGACTCCTTCATCACATCGCCAAGCTGACCCGTGAGGATCAATTGGCCTTTTCCGGGCATCAGCGTGCACTCGATCTGCAGCAAATCGCCGCCGACTTCGGTCCAGGCCAGACCGGTCACCATGCCGATCTCGTTGTCCTTCTCCGCGCGCCCAAAATCGAAGCGCCTCACGCCGAGATACTTATCGAGGTTCTTCTGGTTGACGCTGACGCTCTTCAAGGCTTTGACGGGTTTGCCATCGCTGCGATGCGCGCCGGCCAACGCGATCTCCTTGACCACCTTGCGGCAGATCTTGGAGATCTCGCGTTCAAGATTGCGCACGCCAGATTCGCGAGTGTAATAACGGATGATGTCGCGGATCGCGGTTTCGGCGATTTTCAGCTCACTGTCTTTCAGTCCATTGGCTTTCAACTGTTTAGGCAGCAGGTAGCGTTCGGCGATATTGAGCTTTTCCTCTTCGGTGTAGCCCGGTATCCGGATCACTTCCATGCGGTCGAGCAAGGGGCTCGGAATGTTCAACGAGTTGGAAGTGGCCACGAACATCACTTCGGATAGATCGAGATCGACTTCGAGATAGTGGTCGTTGAACGCGCAATTCTGCTCAGGGTCTAGCACTTCAAGCAGCGCAGCGGACGGATCGCCGCGGAAATCCATCGACATTTTGTCGATCTCGTCAAGCACGAACAGCGGATTCTTGCTGCCGGTCTTGTTAAGGTTCTGCACGATCCGTCCCGGCATCGATCCGACATAGGTCCGGCGGTGACCGCGGATTTCAGCCTCATCACGCA
>SSEV01000172.1 GCA_008015095.1 Lysobacteraceae bacterium
CAGGCCACGGGCGTGTTGGCCAGGCCCAGCCCCGTGATCACCGTGGCGGACGGGCCCATCTCGTCGTACAGCGTGTTCGGATCGAACCAGGTGACGCCGTTCGTGCCGGCGAAGTAGAAGTTGCCATCGGCGCCCACTGTCGCGCTATAGCGATTGAACTCCGTCCCCGCCAGACCATCGTTGCGGGAGTAATTGCGCGTGGCACCGGTCCGCGGGTCGAAACGGCACAGGCCGTTGTTGGTGCTCACCCACAGCTGGTGGCGTGCATCGGCGAGCACGCCGTAGATGGTGTTGTTGGGCAGTCCCGCGCGCACATCGAAGGTGGTCGTCGTGTACGAGCGCACGTCCATGCGGGCGAGCCCGGCGTCCTCCGTGCCCACCCAGAGGAAGCTGTCCGGCCGATCGGGATCGGGGCACAGGGAGAAGATGCGATCGCTGGGGAGCGAGCGGGGATCCGAAGCATCGTGCCGGTGCACCGTCCATTGCTGTGCTGCCGGGCGCCATTCCAACAGGCCTTGTCGCGTGCCGAGCCAAAGCGTACCCCCCGCTCCGAAGTGCATGGCGGAAATGGCGCGGTAGTCCACCTCGTGCAGCGCGAAGGGCAGCGCGTAGCGCGCGGTGATGCGCAGCGCGCGTGGATCGAAACGGAGCAGGAGATCGGCGGGCTTGCCAACGGTGCTGCTGGCGAGTATCCACAGGTCCGGGCTGTCGCAGTCCACCAGCATCAAGGGCTCTTCCTGTGTGCCCAACGGAACGGACACGGGCGCAGCGCTTCCTTCCGTGTAGCGCAGCAGCTTGTTCTCCTTCAGCGTTACGCACGCCCACCAATTCCCGTCATCATCGCGCTTGGAACAGGACCAGCTGGGTCCGCGGCCCGTGGGTGCGAGGGCTTCTTTGAGCGGTATCGGCCGCACCAGGCTGTCCGGCGGGTTCAGCCACAGCATATCCGTGGTGGCCACCACGTAGCGCCCGGCGCGGTCGGCTTTCACCAACCACGGACTGGAACCTTGGAACAAGCGGTGGAAGCGGCCGGCCAGCGCGCGATGCAGCAGCACGCCATAGCCCGTGGTGCCGATCCATAGGTTGCCGGTACGGTCCTTGGCGAAGGTGTTCACAACGACGTCCGCGGGCAGGGTGCCACCGTTCACTTCGGCGAATCCATTGCGCACCGAACGACCGTCGTTCAACCCAACGCACCAGGCACCTGCAATGCCCCGGAAGCCCAACCACAGCTTGTCGCCATCCAACATCGATGCGCCAAGATCCCCGTCATGCGCATGCAAGACGATGGTATCCGTGGGCGAACGCGACTTCCGATCGAAGAGAACGACCTGGTCCTGCCGCACCATCACCATGCGATCGCCCACCGTGTCCACGAGCAAGGCCGCTGGCGCTGTGGTCGCGGGCAAGGCCAGGGCCTTCAAGGGTGAACGCGAAAGGTCGGCCTGGAGCGCTGTGATCACCAGCTGATCGGTGCCAAGCATCCAAACCTCGTTGCTGCGGCCGCAAGACAACGCCTCGATGTGTTGCGCGACTTCCCGCACCGCACCGGACCCTGCGAAGGAAACCGTGCCTTGAACATCCAGCACGAGCATGCCCCTGCCTTCCACTTCACAGAACTGACGCACGGCCCTGGGCATCGCCACCGCAGAGGGAACGGCCCGAACGATGTGGGCGAACACACCAGTGCGCGGATCGTACCGGTCCACCGCACCGCTCTCCGTTCCGATCCACAAGTTGCCCGCACGGTCCTCGCACAAGGCGCTGATGTGATCGGCACAGAGGCTCAGGCTGTCGCGTTCATCGTGCCGGAACACGGTGTATCCGTATCCATCGCTGCGCGCCAGGCCGTCCTTGGTACCGAACCACAGGTAACCGGTGCGGTCCTGTACCATGGCGCGCACCATGCCCTGCGGCAGGCCATCGTCCACCGTGATCCACTCCACGGGAAGGGTGCCGATGTGCACGGTATACGGTGCCGCCTGCGGCAGCAGCCCCAGCCCCACCACCAGGGGCCCGAACGCTTTGAGAAAGGTGTTCGCGAGCATCGCTTCCAGCGGAAACTTAGGCATTCGTGTACCGACGGGAATCATTGGACCCAATGATGCCTGCCGAGGCCCGGCTCATTGGACACAACGATTGTGGTGCCGTGCCGCGTGGAGTTCGTTTGCAGTGTCGAGATCCATCACTGCCGAGCAAGCTCCATTCCCATGAAACCATCTCTCCGCCTCCTCCTCATCGGTTGCGTGTCGCTCACCATGGCAGCGCTCGCTCAAACCTATTGCCAACCGGAGTACGTTGATGCCGGGATCTTCGGCCACTACATCGATGGTTTCGAAATTGGAACCATCGACAACGTCGGTACCGGCGCTACCGCAGCTCCGGGCTTCACGAGCTACACCAACGGAGGTCCCGGCACCATCACCGCCGTGGCACCTGGCGGCACCTATCAGGCGACCATCACTTCCGGACCCGCCGCCGATATTCAAACGTATTCGATCTGGGTGGACCTGGACCACGACCTCATCTACGAGCCGAACGAGTTGTTGGTGCAAGCCGCAACAAGTGGTGCAGGGGTGCAAGTGACCACGGTGAACGTGACGATACCGGCCGATGCAGCCGTTGGCTATACCAGCATGCGCATCGCGAGCGGAGGTCTGACCGCCCGGGACCAGGCCGCGCAACGTACGCTGACAACGCTGGAGTTTTTCCGTGATGCGCCCGTCGGCGAAGCGGCCGAGGGCATGACCGGTCATCGCGGCTTCTATTACCACTTTCTCGACATGCGAGAAGGCCGGCGTTTCGGCGCTTGGGTCGAACTCTCCAGCGTCGATACCGGCCTGCTGATGATGGGGGTGTTGTTCGCGCAGAGTTACTTCGACGGCGATGCGCCGAGCGAACAGCGCATCCGCGAAGTGGCCGATACGCTGTACCGACGCGTCGAGTGGAATTGGCTGCAGCAACGTCCGCCGCTGATCTCGATGGGCTGGCATCCGGAAAAAGGCTTCATCGACGGCGACTGGCGCGGTTACAACGAGGCGATGCTGGTGTATGTGCTGGCGCTCGGTTCGCCGACCCATCCTGTGGAGCCCGAGGCCTGGACTGCCTGGACCGACACTTATCGGCGCAGTTGGGGCAAATATCGCGGTTACGAACATTTGGCCTTCGGGCCGTTGTTCGGGCATCAATACAGTCATGTGTGGATCGATTTCCGAGGCATCAGCGATGCGTACATGCGTCGACGGGGATTCGATTATTTCGAGAACAGCCGACGCGCGACCTATGCCCAACGTGATTACGCCATCGCCAATCCGATGCGCTGGAAGGGCTATGGCGAACACATCTGGGGTTTGACCGCCTGCGACGGTCCGCAGCATACCCGCCAGACCTACCTCGGCGAGATGCGCGAATTCCGCGCCTACAGCGCGCGTGGGGCCGGCCTGACCGACGTATTCGACGACGGTACGATCGCGCCGACCGCTGCGCTCGCATCTTTGCCGTTCGCGCCCGAGATCGTGATTCCGGCCGTACAGGCGATGCACCGCGAGTACGGCGCTGAATTGTACGGGCGTTACGGATTTCTCGACGCGTTCAACCCGAGTTTCGACTATCCGATCGCGCCGGCCACCGGCGCGGTCGTCGCGGGACGCGGCTGGTTCGCGGGCGACTATCTCGGCATCGATCAGGGGCCGATCTTGGCGATGATCGCCAATCATCGCGACGGTTTCGTCTGGAACGTAATGAAGCGCAATCCCTACATCCGCAGCGGGCTGCAACGTGCGGGATTCGAAGGGGGATGGCTGGAATCCGCGAACGCGCCGGCCGCAGCGGTCGCTTCCGGATCGACGGCAGCGGTCCGTCGCTAGCGTCCGTATGCGCAGATTCCTGATCCTGACGCTGGTGTTGTCGCTGCTGCTGTCGGCCGCATGCCGGCCGCGCGAGGATCGCACCACGATCCGGTTCTGGGCCATGGGCCGCGAAGCCGAGGTCGTCGGCGCCCTCGTCGCTGATTTCGAACGCGAACACCCGCAACTGCGGGTAGAAGTCCAACAGATTCCCTGGTCGGCCGCGCACGAGAAGTTGTTGACCGCCTACGCAGCGGATGCGTTGCCCGACCTGTGCCAGCTCGGCAATACCTGGGTGCCGGAATTCGCCGAATTGAACGCGTTAGAGCCTCTGCAAGCGTATGTCGACGCCTCCGCCGTGGTCGCGCAGTCGGATTACTTTCCCGGAATCCTGGAAACCAACATCGTCGATGGAACGCTCTACGGCATCCCCTGGTATGTCGATACGCGATTGCTGTTCTATCGACGCGATCTACTCGCCGCCGCGGGTTATGACCATCCGCCGCAGACCTGGGCGGAATGGGCCCAAATGATGGCCGCGATCAGAAAAAGAGGCGGCGAGGGGCGTTACGCCATCCTGCTGCCTTTGAATGAATTCGAACAATTGCTGTCGCTCGCGCTGCAGCAGGACGATCCGCTGTTGCGCGACGGACGCGGCAATTTTCAGAGCCCCGGTTTCCGACGCGCGCTCGGGTTCTACGCGTCGATGTTCGAAAGCGACTGGGCGCCACCGATGTCCGAAACCCAGATCTCAAATGTCTGGGACGAATTCTTCAACGGCATGTTCGTCTTCTATGTGTCCGGACCTTGGAATATCCGCGAATTCCGCCAGCGCGCGCCCGAACGCCTGAAAGACGCCTGGGCTACGGCGCCGTTGCCCGGTCCCGATGGCCCCGGCGCGGGCATTGCAGGCGGCACCAGCCTGGTGTTGTTCCGCAGTTCGCCACGCAAGCAGGCGGCATGGACATTCGTCGAGTATCTGTCGCGGCCGGAGGTCCAACAGCGTTTTCATGCCGAGATCGGCGACCTTCCGCCGCGACGCAGCGCCTGGGAGCATCCGGCGCTGCGTCAGGATGCCTATGCGGCGGCGTTCCGCGATCAGCTCGAACGGGTCGAGCCGACGCCTAAAGTGCTGGAGTGGGAGCGCATCGTGCAGGAAATGCGGCTGTCCAGCGAGCGCGTCGTGCGCGGCGGACAGCCGCAGGATACGGCGTTGCGCGATTTGAACGCGCGGGTCGACGCGATCCTGGAAAAGCGGCGATGGGTCGAAAGCAAACGTACGGCCGAAGACCGGCGCGAGACAAAGCGGGAGCGTTCGCGATGAAGCGGTCGCTGGCCGGCTGGATATTCGCGGCTCCGGCGCTGTTGGTGATCGGCGTGTTCTTCGTCTTGCCGGTGCTGGCTGCGTTGGTCCTGAGTTTCAGCGATTTCGATCTGTACGCGCTTGCCGACTGGGGTAACCTGCGTTTCGTCGGTTTCGGCAATTACGTCGAGTTGCTGCAGATGCCGATTTTCTGGAAATCATTGGGGAATACCTTCTATTTCGTACTGATCGGCGTGCCTTTGTCGATCGCGGTCTCGCTGGGCGCGGCTCTGCTGCTGCATGCGCCGGCGACCAGATTCCGCGCGTTCTTCAGGACTGCGCTTTTCGCTCCGGTGGTGACTACGCTGGTTGCGGTGGCGGTGATCTGGCGCTATCTGTTCCATACCAGTTATGGCCTTGTGAACTGGGCGTTGGGACATATCGGGTTGGCCCCTATCGACTGGTTGGGCGATCCGCGCTGGGCGATGCCGACGATCATCCTGCTCGCGGTGTGGAAGAACTTCGGCTACAACATGGTGATCTTCCTGGCCGGACTGCAGGCGATTCCGCAGGATCTCTACGAAGCCGCCCGAATCGATGGCGCGAACCGCTGGCGGCAGTTTCTGCATATCACGTTGCCGATGCTGGGGCCGGTGCTGATGGTGGTGGGCGTGATCACCGTTTCCGGTTATTTCCAACTGTTCGCCGAGCCCTATGTGATGACCCGCGGAGATCCGCTGCAGAGTACGGTCAGCGTGCTGTATTTCATGTTCGAGGAAGGGTTCCGCTGGTGGAACCTGGGGCGCGCCTCGGCGGTGGCGTTCCTGTTGTTCCTGATCATCCTGGCGGCGACATCGCTGATGATGCGGGTCGGTCGCAGCAAAGGATTGGTATGAGCGCGGGCATGACGAATAGCGGTATGCTCAATAAGTTCGGCGCGGGCGCCGCGCAGGTCGGCGAATCGCGGCGGCATGCGTTGCTGGTCCATGCCGCGTTGACCGTATTGACCTTGCTCAGCCTGACGCCGCTGTTTTGGATGCTGTCGGTGTCGTTCATGGCGCGCGGCGGCGCCAGCCATTTCCCGCCGCCGCTGTTGCCGGCCGAACCCACGCTCGAGAACTACCGCGAACTATTCGCGCGGATCGGCATGGGTGGGTATTTCCTCAATAGCCTGCTGATCGCTGGCGCGATCACGCTATTGTCTCTGCTGATCAATACGCTGGCGGGCTACGCGTTCGCGAAGCTGCGTTTCTCCGGGCGCGATGCGATATTCCGCGGTCTGCTCGCCGCGCTGGTGATTCCCGCGCAGGTGGCGATGCTGCCGTTGTTTCTGATGATGAAGCAAATGGGTTTGGTCAATAGTTATGCGGGCGTGGTGGTGCCGGCGCTTGCATCGGTATTCGGCATCTTCCTGGTGCGTCAGTACGCGCGTTCGATCCCGGACGAGCTGATCGAGGCCGCGCGGATCGATGGCGCCAGCGAATGGCGCATCTTCTTCGCCATCGTGCTGCCGATGCTCAAGCCGGTGCTGGTCACTCTGGCGATTTTCACGTTTATGGGCAGTTGGAACGATTTCATGTGGCCGCTGATCGTGTTGACCGATCAGCACAACTACACTTTGCCGGTCGCCCTTGCCGCTCTCTCGCGCGAGCATATCCAGGATGTCGAAATGATGATGGCCGGCGCGGTATTGACCGTGCTTCCGGTGCTGTTGTTGTTCCTTTTGCTGCAGCGCTACTACATCCAAGGCCTGCTCTTAGGGAGCGTCAAAGGGTGAATGCCCACGCTTGCGCGCCACATGCGCGCGTGGCCGCGAGCGCCCGGCGGCGTCGGGACGCAGATATCGCCGTGGCGTCTCCAGTGCCGCCGCCATGGCCGTTGGAATGAGTCTCCGATGGTCTTTCTTCCATTGGCACCAATGCAATAAATCCTCCAGAAGATCTCATGCGCCCCTCTCTTGCCTCCCGACTTGCCCGCACGCTTGCCGTTTTTAGCCTGGGGATGATCATACTGTCGTCGCCGGACGCATCCGCGCAAGACAGTGTCGTTCTCGACGATTTCGATGACGTGTCGCCTTGGCGGGTGATCGCCTCCACGCAGGTTTCCGGGACGATCCGCGCCTTGCACGAGGGGGATGTTCGCGCGCTTTGTCTCGACTACGACTTCAACGGGGTCTCCGGTTATGTCGGTGTACAGCGCGATTTGGAACGGCGCTACCCCGAAAATTACCGCTTCGATTTCCGCCTACGCGGGCAGTCTCCCGACAACGATCTGCAGTTCAAGCTGGTTGATGCCAGTGGCGACAATGTATGGTGGGCGAACCGGCCCAAATACGTCTATCCGACGCAATGGATGCCGGTGCGTTACAAACGCCGGCATATCGGCAAGGCCTGGGGGCCTGGCGCTGATCCGATCCTGCGTCATAGCGCGAAGCTCGAATTCACCGTATCGAATTACCGTGGCGGTAAAGGCACGGTCTGCTTCGACGAATTGCGCTTCACCGCGCTTCCAACCGATGCGGCGGAGCCGCGGATCGTATCAGTGGCCGCCTCCAAGGCGGCCCGGCAAGCGCTCGCGGCTGCCGATGGCGATGCGGGCACGCGCTGGCGCGCTCGAGTGCGTTGGCGCGCATCCGAGCGTCAGTCCGAGACAGCGCGTCTGGTCCTGGACCTCGGCCGTAGCACCGAATTCGGCGGCCTGCGCCTCGATTGGGGGCAGGGCGAACATGCGACGCACTACGACGTACTGGCGTCCGAGGACGGCAACGACTGGCGCATGTTGCGCAGTGTCGAAGCGGCCGATGGCGGCCGGGACTGGATCGCCTTGCCCGAGGCCGAAGGGCGCTATGTCGCGATCGCCATGCGCGCTGGCCCGAAGCGCCATGTCGCCATTTCCGAAGTCAGTGTCGAGCCACTGGCGTTCGCGGCGACGCCGAACGATTTCGTCGCCGCGGTCGCCAAGGACCAACCTCGTGGCCGTTTTCCGCGCGGATTTTCCGGAGAACAGGCCTATTGGACCATTCTCGGTCGCGATGGCGGGACCGAGCAGGGGCTGATCGGCGAAGACGGCGCGATCGAAACCGCGAAGGGCGGCTTCAGCATCGAACCTCTCGTGATCGTCGACGGTAAACTTTTGAGCTGGGCCGATGTTGGAACCACGCAATCGCTGCAAGACGGGTATCTGCCGATTCCGAGCGTGGACTGGCAGCACGCGAACGCCGCATTGCGGATCACCGCGTTCGCGGAGGGCGCACCGCAGCGGTCGCAGCTGATCGCGCGTTATCAACTACGCAATCCGGACGCCGTCGCGCGCGATTACGCCTTGGCGCTCGTCGCTCAGCCGTTCCAGGTCAATCCACCGAGTCAGTTTCTCAACACCACAGGAGGTGTCAGCAGGGTCGAGTCGTTGGCGGTCGAAGGCGGCGTGATCGAGGTGAACGGCGAACAGCGCGTTTTCGTCCATGCGAAACCCGATGCGGCCTTCGCGAGCGTTTTCGATGGCGGGATGGCCACGGCCCATCTCGATCGCGGCGAATGGCCCGATTCGATGCGCGTCAGCGATTCGACTGGCCTGGCCTCCGGCGCGATGCTCTACCGCTTCCGTCTTGCTCCCGGCGAGTCGCGCGAGGTTTCCCTGTCCGTTCCTCTCACCGGTGAAGCGTTATGCACGAACGACTGCGACGTGCGGCAGCGCCAAGATCTCGTCGCGCAGTCCTGGCGGCGTACGCTCGATCGGGTGCGGCTGAAATTGCCCGAGTCCGGCAAGCCTTTGATGGATACGCTGCGTACGTCTTTGGCGCACCAGTTGATCTCGCGAATCGGTCCGCGGTTGCAACCCGGCACGCGTTCGTACGCGCGCAGTTGGATCCGGGACGGCGCGATGATCGCCGAGGGGCTGCTGCGCATGGGACGCGAAGACACTGTGCGTGAATACCTGGATTGGTACGCGCCCTATCAGTTCGACAACGGCAAGGTGCCGTGTTGCGTCGATGATCGCGGGAGTGATCCGGTGCCGGAGAACGACAGTCATGGCGAGCTGATCTTCGCGATCGCGGAGTACGCGCGTTTCACCGGCGACCGCGATTTCCTGCAGCGGATGTGGCCGCATGTCGCGGGCGCGTTCGGGTACATGGAAACTCTGCGCGCCAGCGAGCGCACTGAGGCCAATCGCGCGCTCGATCCGGCGTTCTACGGAATGATGCCGGTATCGATCAGCCATGAGGGCTATTCGGCTAAGCCGATGCATTCGTATTGGGACAATTTCTGGGCCTTGCGCGGCTACAAGGATGCGGTGTGGGTCGCGCAGCAGCTCGGCCGCGGCGACGACGCGGTGCGGATGGCGAGGGCGCGCGACGAATTCCGTGCCGACCTGCACGCCTCCTTGCTGGCGGCCGCGCGCAGGCACGGTATCGACTATCTGCCTGGGGCCGCGGAACTCGGCGATTTCGATCCGACATCGACTACGATCGCGCTTGCGCCGGGCGGCGAGCAGTCCCACCTGCCGCAGGCGCTGCTACACGGTGGTTTCGAGCGTTACTGGCGCGAGTTCGTGCAGCGCCGCGACGGCCAACGCGAATGGAAGGATTACACCCCCTACGAATGGCGCAACGTCGGTGCGTTCGTCCGCCTGGGGTGGCGCGAACGCGCATCGGAAGCGGTGCGCTTCTTTTTCGACGATCGCGCGCCGCGCGGTTGGAACCAATGGGGCGAAGTGGTCTCGCGCACGCCGCGCAAGCCGTTTTTCCTCGGCGATTTGCCGCACGCATGGGTGGCTTCGGACTTCATGCGGTCGGCGTTGGATATGTTCGCCTATCTGCGCGAATCCGATGACGGCATGGTGCTGGCTGCGGGCGTGCCGGCCGACTGGCTGACGGGCGACGGCATCGAGATCGATGGTTTGCGCACGCAATACGGTGAATTGGCTTATGCCTTGCGCAGTGACGGTAAGCGCCTGTCATTGACCCTGCGCGAAACCACCCGGCTGCCGCCGGGCGGCGCGATACTGCCCTGGCCATTCGCCGATGCGCGCCCCGGACGCACCTTCATCGATGGCGCGCCGGCGATGTGGCGGAATGCGGAACTGCGCATTCCCGAGACGGCGGTGAGCGTGGAAATCGAGATCCTGCGTTGATGATGGGGAGGGCGCCTTCACGTTCGGGGTGCCGTGGCGACGTCGCTCGAAGCGAAACCCGCGTCGATCGTCGCGTTCGCGCGAGCGCGCGAGGCCCGACAAGTCTGCGCAAGCCAATCTCTCGGAAACGATCCGAAAAAAAGCCCCGGCCATCGCGATGCGATAACCGGGGCAGCGCCGGCCCATGGGGGAGGACAGGGGATTCAGTAAGGTGGCGGCTCGGACAGTTTGCGGCCGTGGCTGGCGATGACCTCGGAATACCAGCGCGCGCTGTCCTTAGGCGTACGCTCCTGCGTGGCATAGTTCACGTGCACCAAACCGAAACGCTTGGAGTAGCCGAGCGACCATTCCAGGTTGTCCAACAGCGACCATGCCATATAGCCGCGGATATCGACGCCTGCGCTGATCGCGTCGTATATCGCGTGCAGATGCTTATGCAGGTAGTTCACGCGCAGCGGATCGCAGATCCGGCCACGTTCGGCTACCGGCGGGTCGAAGAAGGCGGCGCCGTTCTCGGTGATGTACAGCGGGATATCGCCATAAGTGCGCTTGAACCACAGCAGCAGATCGACGAGGCCCTGCGGATAAACCTCCCAACCAGTCTCGGTGTAGGTGCCCAGGGGCTGGCGCACCTGACCTGCGTTCAGCGGGTAGCTTTCGCAGGCCCTGGTCACGCAGCGGGTGTAGTAGTTGATGCCGACGAAATCCAGTGGTTGCGTGATC
>SSEV01000079.1 GCA_008015095.1 Lysobacteraceae bacterium
GCTCGGGCTCAAGGGCAGTTATGCCGGCGCGATGGGCATGGGCCAGTTCATGCCGTCGAGCTATCGCCTGTGGGCGAAGGACGGCGACGGCGACGGCCGCCGCGATCTGCTCACCCACAAGCCGGACGTGTTCGCATCGGTCGCGAACTACTTCGTGGTGCATGGCTGGCAGCCCGGCGCGCCGGTCGCGGCGCGCGCGATGCTGGAGACGGGCAAGGACGAGTTCGCGCCGGAAAATCTCGAACCGGTATTTCCGATGACGACGCTTGCCGCGCGTGGTTATCGGCCATTGTCCGGTGAGCCGCAACCGGGCGATCCCACGCGCGACGGCGCGACCGTGGTCGGGTTCGATGGCGAGGCCGGCCGCGAGCACTGGATCGGGTACCGCAATTATTATGTCATCACCCGCTACAACCGTTCGCCGATGTATGCGCTTGCCGTGCACCAGCTGGCGCAGGCGATACGCGCAGGCGTGGCAGAAGGTCCATGACAGTGCGGCGGGCGCTGTGGCTGTGCCTCGCGATGAGTTTGAGCGCTTGCGCCAGTGCGCCTGCCCGCGACGCGTCGCCGACAGTGGCCGATACGTCGCCTGTGGCCCAGGTCGTCGAAACACCGTCGCAGATGCCGCGTTCGCCTTACCCGGCCGCACAGGAAGACCCGAGCAAACGTGGCGATTACGTCGCCGGGGGGCTTTACGCGCCGCAGATTCCCGACAGCGCGCCGGAGCCGATTGCCGATATCGATGCGATCCCCGAACCTGAAGTGCGCGCCGAACCGCGTTCACGCGTGGGCAATCGCAGTTACTCGGTGCTCGGCAAGACTTATCGCATCCGCGATAAAGCCGAAGGCTATGTCGAAGAGGGCAGGGCCTCGTTCTACGGCAAGAAATTCCATGGCCGGTTGACCTCCAATCAGGAGGTCTACGACATGTATGCGATGACCGCCGCGCATCGCAGTCTGCCGTTGCCTAGCTATGTCCGTGTGACCAATCTGGATAACGGCAAATCGGTGGTGGTGCGGGTCAATGATCGCGGCCCGTTCCACGCCGGACGGATCATCGATCTGAGCTACGCCGCGGCGACCAAACTCGGATTCATCAAACAAGGCACCGCCCGGGTCGAGGTGCGTGCGTTGACGCCTGGAGACGAACGCGGCAATCGCGGCAAGACGAGCGCCAGCGAACCTGCGGCCGCGAAAACCGACAACGCCCTGACTGCGACCGTGGAGGATCGTTCGGTGCCGGCTGACGAGTTCGAACGCTGGATGCAAACGCAGGAGATCCGTTTCGCGACCGGCCGTACTGGCGATGCTTCCGCGGCCCAGGTCGTGGCGACGACCACTGCTTCCCCGGCAGCCGTATCCGCGCAAGGCGGAGATGCGGTGTTGCTGCAGCTGGCCTCGTTTTCGGGCCGCGACAACGCCGAACGCGCGCTGGTGCGTCTGCGCGAGAGCGGAATCGAGGGCGCTCGTCTCGACGAAGCGTTGGTGAACGGCCAGACCGTGTGGAGGCTGCGCCTCGGCCCGGTGGCCGCCGCCGACGTGACGGAACTTTCGGCGCGTTGCGCCGATCTTGGTTTTGAATCCGCACAGATCGTGCGCGAATGAATGGCAGCCTTCGGCTGGATCTGCGCCGCAGGCTCGGAATCGCGAGCCGCTTCGTTCAAAATACGCGGCTTGGCGCCGACAAGGCGGAGATGGCGGAGACGATCGATCGATGAAGAGAACGGGTAAAACGGGTGGGTTAGCGGCGGGCGCATGGTTGATCGCGTTCGCGGCTTGCATGGCGATGGTGGCGTTGCCCGGAGACACCGTGTTCGCTCAAGCGTCCGTCGCGGAGGGCAAGTCCGCGACGAAGCCGGCCCCGATCACCATCCCGGATGCGCCAAAACCGTCCAGCGCGATCGCTTGGCTCGTGATCGACGACGCTACCGGCAAAGTCCTTGCGGGCGAAAACATCCATATGCGCCTGCCGCCGGCCAGCCTCACCAAGGTGATGACTTCCTATGTCGTCGCCGCTGAATTGCAGGCCGGCCGGATCAAATCAAGCGATCGGGTGCGGATGAGCGAAAACGCCTGGCGCTCCGGTGGCGCGGCCACCGACGGCAGCTATAGCGGTTTCGAGGTCAACAAGACCGCGGATTTCACCGACATGGTCAAGGGCATGGTGGTGCAATCGGGCAACGATGCCGCGATCGCGATGGCCGAGCATGTCGCCGGCAGCGAGGAAGCGTTCGCGACCCTGATGAACGATTACGCCAAACGCCTGGGTCTGCAGAACACTCGTTTCGTCAATTCGCATGGACTGCCGGCCGAAGGACATTACTCGACTGCCTACGATCTGGCCATGCTCGGTCGCGCGCTGATCCACGATTACCCGCAGGAATATTCCTACAACAAGATCCGTGAATTCACCGTGGGCCCGATCACCCAGCGCAACCGCAATCTGCTGCTGTGGCGCGACGAATCGGTGGATGGGATCAAGACCGGCCATCATTCCGGCGCCGGCTATTGCATGATGGCCTCGGCCAAGCGCGGCGATCAGCGCCTGATTACGGTGGTGATGCGCACAGGGGGGGAAGAGGAGCGCGCGGTTGATTCGCTGGCGCTTCTCAATTGGGGTTTCCGGTTCTACGAGACTCACCGGCTTTACCAAGCCGACAGCGTGATCGCGACGCACAAGATCTGGAAGGGACGCGGCGACGTGGTGAAACTCGGTCTGGATGCGCCGCTGCTGGCGAGCACGCCGCGTGGGCGCTACACCGAACTCAAGCCTCTGATGGACGTGCCTAAAACCCTGGTCGCGCCGGTTCAGGCCGGGCAGAAGATCGGCGTGGTGCGCGTGATGCTCGATGGCAAGCTGGTCAGCGAAGCGCAGCTGGTGGCGCTGGAATCGGTATCGGAAGCGGGTTTCTTCAAAAGGCTCTGGCATGAATTCCTGATGTGGTGGGATTCGGTCTGAGCGGTCGCCGTTATCGAACAAAAGCCGGGCGGAGGACTGTATGGATTTGAACGAATTCGTCGCGGTGATCGCGGCGCCGAAAGAGCCGGAGCTGAAGGATTTCGAGCGCCTGTCGGTATTCGCCTATACCGCCGAAAAAGACGTGCTCTGGTCCGCCCTGGGGCGCACCGGCGTCCATCCGATCTATCGAGCGTTGCTGGCGCAAGCGCTGCATCGACGCGTGATCGAAGAGGAACTCGAACGCGAACGCACGCGACAGAAGAAACTCGAAGAAGAGGCGCGGCTTGAAGCCGGCAAGGAAGAACCGCGACCGGTACGCAAGCGCGGCCGTTGAAGCCGGCGCCGATTCTCATTGCATCATTTCGGGAGCGCGCCATGGCGCATCGCAGCCGGCTGTCCGGATTCATTATCGACTGCAACACCGACGATCTCGACACCGCCGCCCGATTCTGGAGCGGCGCGCTCGGCTTGCCGATCGGCGAGTTGCCGCCCGAAGAGGCCTCGACCTACGTCAAACTCGACGAAGCGCCGGGAGAGCTGCATATCGAAGTGCAGAAAGTGACACATCCCTCGCGCGTGCATCTGGACATCGAGACCGACGACATCGACGCCGAGGTGCGCCGACTCGAAGCACTTGGCGCGAAACTTATCGCCGCGGTCCACACCTGGGTGGTGATGGAAGCCCCAACGGGCCAACGGTTTTGCGTGGTGCGCATGCGCCATCCCGAACGTGGCGCCGAACCGAATCAATGGTGAGCGCGGCGGTTTGGTCGCTTTGGGCTTGGCGGAGGCTGTCGCGGTGGGACAATCCTTAATCCGCTACACGGCCTCCCTGTGCAAGCATTACAAGTCAGCGCAGTCGGGAGGTGGCATAAGCCGCGACGATGAGCGCCGATGCGCTGCAAGTGTGTCGTTATCGGCGATCGAACAATTTGGCGTCGGACAGCTTAGCTCCGGACGGTTTAACCTCGGACGGCATGATCTGGTCACCGGATGATCCGATGTGACCAAGCATAGTGAGCAACGTGAAGCAGATTCCATCCCGGGACGCGCCGTAGTGCGCTTGCCGGTGATGTTCGGGGCATAACGCGGCGACGTTGTCGGTGTGATCTCGTCCGCCTTCCGATAGCGGGATCACATGATGGGTTTCGAGGTAAATGCGGCCGTCGTGCGTTTCGAATCCAGGCTGCTTGCAGTATTCGCAACATCCGCAGGCTCGGATCAGCACGGCGATCCGGACCTGCTCGCTGCGCGGGTATTGCGAGGTTCTGCGTTCGATCCGATCAGGGTGTTCATCGGTTTTCGTCAGCGAAAACTGATCGACATAGCGGTCAGCGATCAAACCGCGGACCAGCAGACAGTCGCCGGTCATCCAATCGTATTTGGCGATCGACCATAGCTGAACATCCAAGCGCCGACGCGCGACTTTCGAGGCTTTGTCCGAACCTTGTTCGATGTCCTGCCGGCGGCCTTCGTTGACGATGACTCTGATCGGAAAATTCAAACGCACGGAATCCTGAAGCGCCAGGTCAAGCGCACGCGCGCGGCGCGCCCAGATCGCGTGCCCGCCTTTGCTCTCGAGATCGATTGCAAAGCGACGATAGTTCATTTGCTGGGAGAGATGGCCGCTTTCGTCGACGAACATGCTCTCGTACCAGAGGTTCAGCACGGCGAGCGTGGCATGGTCGGTAAACGCCCACTCGTAGCAGTATTTCGGATTTTCGGCGGGATTATCGCCTTTGAAGTCCGCCCAATCGGACACATCGAGCCCCGCTTCGCGCACGAGATCGATCACGCGCCGGCGCTCGGTGGGGCGGATCTCGTCCAATACGCCCGGAATCATGTCTGCCGTCCGTGACAGGCCGTGGTTATGGCTCGCTTTCGCTCAATAACCGTAGGGCTTCTCGAACATTGTCCAAGCGTTCGATCGCGACCGGTTCCAGATGTTCGCTGGCGTCCTCAAGCGCAACGGCGCCATCGTCTCTGAAGCGTGCGATCCATGCGCCGGCATCTTTCGGGTTGTCGAAACCCCGGCTTTGCAGTAGCACGTCGCCATCGGCATCGCTGAGTTTGAAGTAGAACTTTCCGTCCTTTTCCCGATACTGCTTGAATTGCGGCGCCGCCGCGGATTTTCCCTTGGCCTGCTTGGCAGATGCCGTGATTTTCGACAGATCCCGCAATCCCACCGCTTCGCGCAGGACGCGCAACAGCGGCGTGGCCATGCGCTCGCGCGCGGCCTGCGCCCCCGCGCGCAGCATCTCCTCGATGATCCGAGGATTGGCCATCAGTTCGTCGTAACGTGAACGCAGCGGGGCGATTTCGGCGTCGATCCGCTCGAACAGCGCTTGCTTGGCGTCGCCCCAGCCGATGCCGTTGGCGAAGGCATCGCGCATCGCCGCGGTCTCCTCGGCGCTGGCGAAGGCCTGATAGAGCTGGAACAGCGCCGAGCCTTCGGTGTCCTTCGCTTCGCCCGGCGCGCGCGAGTCGGTGACGATCGAGAAGATCAGTTTCTTCAGCTGTTCGCGTGGGGCGAACAACGGGATGGTGTTGTCGTAGCTTTTGGACATCTTGCGCCCATCGAGCCCGGGCAAAGTGGCGACGTTTTCTTCGATCGCTGCTTCCGGCAGGGTGAAATATTGTCGGCCGCTTGGCTCGCCGTACAGGTGATTGAAGCGTTGACCAAAATCGCGCGCCATTTCGATGTGCTGGATCTGGTCGCGGCCCACCGGAACCTTGTGCGCATTGAAAATGAGAATGTCCGCGGCCATCAGCACCGGATACATGAACAGGCCCGCGGTGATGCCGAAATCATCGGCCAAGTGCTCGGCACGGTTGCGATCGACCGCGGCCTTATAGGCATGGGCGCGATTGAGCAGGCCTTTACCGGCGACGCAGGTCAGGAACCAAGTCAGTTCGGGAATCTCGGGAATATCGCTCTGCCGATAGAACCACACCCTGTCGTTGTCCGGCTGCAATCCGCAGGCTAGCCAGCTCGCGGCGATTTCCAGCGTCGAGCGCTGCACGCGCACGGGATCCTGGACCTTGATCAGAGCGTGCAAATCGGCCAGGAAGTAAAAGTTTTGCGTGCCCGGCGCGCGGCTTGCGACGACGGTGGGCCGGATCGCACCGACGTAGTTCCCCAGATGCGGTGTGCCCGAGGTGGTGATGCCGGTGAGGATGCGGGTGGCGGTCATGGCGCGTGGCGAGGGGGCGGCCGCCTAGTTTACCTGCGGCTGAACGCGGCGGCCGCAATCCCGAGCCAGCCTGCAACCCCACTTTCCGCCCAGAGGCGTTTGCGGTCAGTGTCCACCACGGAGATCGACCATGTTGCGCGCTTCCACCCTACTGTTGTCCGCCCTGATCGCCGCCACTGCCTGCAGCCCCCTGTCGGCGCAGCCACTGGTCGATATCGATGTGATCGACCGCGACACCGGCGAATGGCTGCCCGAATATCGTCATCGCGGTCGCGACTGGATCCCCGGCAGCCCGGGACATCGTTACAGCGTGCGCATGACCAACACCACCGGTGAGCGTGTGCTGGTCGTGCTCTCGGTTGATGGCGTGAACGCCATCAGCGGCGAAACCGCCAGCGCCGGTCAAACCGGCTATGTCCTCGGCCCCTGGCAGAGCACCGAGATCACGGGCTGGCGCAAATCCATGCACGATGTCGCGCAGTTTTATTTCACCGACCTGCCCGACAGTTATGCCGCGCGCACCGGCCGACCGGATAACGTCGGGGTGATCGGAATCGCGGTGTTCCGCGAGCGCGTGCAGTACTCGCCTTATTACGAGCCCGGTCCGCCTATCGCTAGAGAAGACGAACGCTATCGTGATCAGGCCGGTCGCGCCGAAAAACGGTCCGCCAGTGCGCCCGCTGCGGCAAACGAAGCCGCCGCCGATTCCGCCTACGGCGGTCGCGCCGCCCAGAGCATCGGCACCGGGCACGGCAGCCGCGAATGGTCGCCAGTCAGCCGCACCGATTTCGTGCGCGCCTCGCGCACACCGGCGCAAGTGCTGCAACTGCGCTACGACGATTACGACAATCTCGTCGCGATGGGCGTGATGCCGCGGCCCTATCGCTGGGATGGCCGCCGCCGCGGCCAGCCTGAGGCCTTCCCGAACGGATTCGCGGCGGATCCGCCGCGCTGGTGAGCCCAAGAACGTGATGCGCAGACGACGGGCCGGCCATGCCGGCCCGTTTTGTTTCGCCCGATGCGAGCCGGTCACGAGGGCTTCCCGTATGCTTATCGCCTTGCGATCCCGCCAGTTCGCCCCTGCGCCAATGCCCTTCGATTCTTTCCGCAAGCGCCGTCTGATTGCTCTGGTCTGCATGCTGATCGGCGCGCAGACGATCACGCTCAGTCTATTGCCGACGATGGTCACGGCCGCGCAGCCGGTCGAGCCGATCGATATTTCGCCCTTCCTGCGTCGCGATACGTTTGGAGAAATCGAGATCTCGCCCAGCGGTGACTATTTTGCGGCCACAGTGCCGCTCGAAGACCGCACCATGCTGGCGATCGTGCGCCGTAGCGACAAGACGGCAACGGCGAAGATCCAGGTCGGTGAAGACACCGTGATCCATGACGTATGGTGGGTCAGCGACACCCGCGTGCTCGCCAGCGTAGCCGAGAAGCTCGGCCGCAACGACGAGCCCAGCCCGACCGGCGAGATCATCGCCATCGATGTCGACGGCAAACGCGGCAAGTGGCTCACTTCCCGCGAGGACTATACCCTCGCGCTGATGCACGACGATCTGCGCGATGACGATCGCAATGTCCTGGTCAGCGCGAGCTCCTCCGGCGCGAATTATGAAACCGTGCTTGAGAAGATGGACGTCTACACCGGTCGGCGCACGCCGGTGTCGTCGGCGCCGGTACGGCGCGCGTCATTCACCACCGATCGCAGCGGCGCGGCGCGTTTCGCGCATGGCGCCGGCAACGACAACGTAT
The DNA here is from genome assembly GCA_008015095.1 of Lysobacteraceae bacterium. Taxonomy (GTDB): domain Bacteria; phylum Pseudomonadota; class Gammaproteobacteria; order Xanthomonadales; family Xanthomonadaceae; genus Lysobacter_I. Next base: position 7,909 of record SSEV01000079.1, read on the forward strand.
CCAAGCTCTATTACCGCGAGACCAAAGGCGGCGATTGGCGGTTGGTGAACGACGAATCGGCGAGCGGCGTCGCCGAGTTCGCGGTCGGTTTCTCGGAAGACGAACGCACGGCGTTCCTGTGGAGCGAACGTAAGCAGGGTCCGGATGCCATCATCGCCTGGGATCCGGTCAGCGGCGAACGCCGTGAACTTCTCGTCGACCCTGTCGTCGATCCGTTGTCGATCGTGCGCGCGGTGGACAGCGGCGTCCCAGTCGGCGCACGTTATGCGCACGACGGCATCCGTATCAAATTCTTCGATCCGCAATCGCCGACTGCGCGCCTGTATCGGCAGCTAGAGAGGGCTTTCCCGGGTCAGGGGGTGTCGATCACGTCGGCGACCAAGGACGGAAAACTGCTGTTGGTGCTGGTGTGGAGCGACCGGAATCCTGGCGATTTCTATCTGTACGATACGGCCGCAAAGAAGGTGGACCCCGTGTTCAGTCGGCGGATCTGGATCGACCCGTCCAAGGGAGCGCCCACTCGCGGGATCTCGTTCACTGCGCGCGATGGATTGACCTTGCATGGTTATCTCACCTTGCCGCCCGGCGTCGAAGCGGGCGCGACGTTGCCGATGGTGCTGTTGCCCCACGGTGGGCCTTACGGCATTTTCGACACATGGGGCTTCGATGAGGATGTGCAGATCCTTGCCCGCGCCGGATATGCGGTGCTGCAGGTCAATTACCGGGGCTCGGGCAATTACGGACGCGCGTTCAAAGCGGCAGGCGCCGGAGAATGGGGCCGCAAGATGCAGGACGACCTGACCGACGCCACGCGCTGGGCGATCGCGCAGAAGATCGCCGATCCGGCGAAGATCTGTCTGTATGGCGCAAGCTATGGCGGCTATGCGGCGTTGATGGGGGCGGCGCGAGAGCCTGAGTTGTATCGTTGCGCCGCCGGTTACGTCGGCGTCTACGATATGGTCAGGATGCACAAATACGACGCAAGTCTAAGCCGCAGCCTGCGCAACTGGACCCTGGATTGGATCGGCGAACGCGAAGACATGGCCGCGATCTCGCCGACGCTGTTAGCCGATCGGATCAAGGCCCCGGTATTCCTGGCCGCCGGTGGGAAGGATCAGCGCGCGCCGATCGAACACAGTGAGCGTATGGAGAAAGCGCTGAAAACGGCGAGCGTGCCAGTGGAAGCTCTCTACTACCCGAACGAAGGCCATGGCTTTTACACCGAGGAACATCGCCGCGAGTTCTACACCAGGCTGCTTGCGTTTCTCGCCCGCCATCTCGGTGGCGCGACAGCGCAGGCGTCGGCCGCAAATCAGGACTCGGTCCGGAAATAAGGTTCGACTGTACCCTTGAGCTTCATCGTCATCGGCTGGCCGCGGCGATCGAGGGCCTTGCCGACGGCGACCCGTACCCAACCTTCGCTGACGCAGTATTCCTCGATGTTGTTGCGCTCGACACCGTTGAAACGAATGCCGATCCCGCGTTCAAGCAGATCCGCATCGTAGAACGGGCTGCGTGGGTCGTTGGAAAGGCGATCGGGTGGCGTGTCGGTCATCGGGGTTGGCCTGCATGTGCGGTGTGGCGGCAGCGCGACAGGATAACCGCATTCGGCCCACGCGACACGGGCAGCGGACCGGTCGCCATCCATATCGCTAGGGCCTGTTAACGCGATTCGGGGACATTGCGCGGTCATGCCGAGGGCGCGCCGACGAAGCAAGCGCGTAAGCGATTGATTCGTCGTGAGCGAGACCGGGCATGGACCGAGCTCCCGAATTGAAAAAACGCAAAGGAAGTGCGTCTTTCCACAGCCTGCTAGATCAATACGTCAAGGCGTCGAGATAGCGTATTGCATCGGACTGTCTCGATGGATGCGAGGAATGGGGCGAACATCTAGCCCGTGCGGTGGGCTTCAGCGACCTGCCGCACCTCCTGCGCCCGTACCGCCAGGCCTCCGACGCAGGTCCACGGAACTTCATTGCGAAAAGAGCGCGTCGGATCGAATGGATTCGATCAGCGCTGAGTCGCAAACGTGGGTTCGGTTCGCGGCGAATCTGTGACGCTCAATAAGGCGTTTCGGATGGTTCTGTTGCTTCGACGCCGCCGCGCCCCAATGGATTGGGGAAGCGTTCCCCTGCGGCGACGAACCCGAGCGACACCGAATTCAGACAATGACGCTCACCTGTTGGGGGCGGCCCGTCGGGAAAGACATGGCCGAGATGGCTGCCGCATCGCGCGCAGACGATCTCGGTACGCAGCATGCCATGGCTGATATCGCGTAACCGGCGCAAATGCGCTTCCGCGTATGGCGCGAAGAAGCTCGGCCAGCCGGTGCCCGAGTCGAATTTGGCGTTCGAGTGGAACAAGGGCAAGCCGCAGAAGCGGCAGACATAAACACCCGTACGCTTGTTATCGAGGAAGGCGCCACAAAACGGCGCTTCGGTGCCATGCGCCAGCAGTACGCGTCGTTCTTCAGGCGAAAGGCGTGCGGTCAACTCGGCGCGATGGGTTTCGTCGGGGGGGGTGAGATCGAATACGGACATCGGCTGTCTCCTGTGTTCAGAATCGGATATCGTCACATCCAACGGCAGTGCCCGTATGCGCCGGGTCGCATCGATATCGTAGTCTGCGCCGCCGCGGCGATTCCGGAACGTGATGCCGGGGCGGGCCCGGGCGCGCGGCGAAGGTATGCACTTCGTTCAACTCGTCGGCCAACAGATGGGCTTACCGCCGCCTGTTCCACGCGAATACCTCACCGTCGACATACATCTTCAAGCGGATAGTGAACCACGCAGCGGATGTCGGCGCAAAGGCGGGCGCCGGATCGCACGACGGAAGCGAGGCGACCTATGAAACCGCGATCGGAATCCGCATCATGGCGGGATGAACACCTCGACTGATGCGCCTCCCGAGCCACAGGACGCCGAAACCGACGTCGTGGCCCCATCCGAAAAGCAGGTCGAACGCAGCGAAATGCAGATCTTGCGCGACTTGGCGCCCTATCTGAAGCCGTTCGCCGCGCGCATCCTGTTCGCACTGGGACTGGTGGTGGCCGGCAAACTGGCCAACCTTGCCGTGCCCTTGACTTTGAAACGGCTGATCGACGCGCTTGATGTCGACGCCAGCACGCCGCTGCTGGTCTTGCCGGTGGGTCTGTTGCTGGCTTACGGTTGCGCCCGCGTGACGACCACCTTGACCACCGAGCTGCGTCAGATCGTGTTCGCCCGGGTCATGGCCAGGGTATCGCGGCGGATGACGTTGCAAGTGTTCCGCCACCTGCATGCGCTGTCGCTTCGATTCCATCTTGCCCGCCGCACTGGCGGCGTCGCCCGAGATGTCGAACGTGGAGGCGGCGCGGTCGCCGACCTGCTCGATTGGATGATCTATACGATCGTGCCCACGCTGTTCGAAGTCGCGCTGGTGACCGGCGTGCTTGTGTGGATGTACGACTGGGGTTTCGCGCTGATCACGCTGTTGACGCTCGCCGTCTATATCGCTTTTACGTTCATGGTGACCGAATGGCGCAGCCGGTACTACCGCGCTGCGCTCGAAGCCAATACCAGAGCCAACGAGCGTGCGGTGGATTCGTTGCTGAATTACGAAACAGTGAAGTATTTCGGCAACGAGGAACACGAGGCGCGGCGTTACGACGATAGCCTGCGTCATTACGAAGACGCCCAAGTGATGAGCCGCAAGTCGCTCGGCGTCCTGAATCTTGGCCAAGCCACGATCGTCACCATGGGCGTCACCGCGATCATGTGGCGCGCTGCGGCCGGCGTTGTGGCCGGCCGCATGACGTTGGGCGATCTGGTCCTGGTCAATGCGGTCCTGCTGCAGCTTTCGATTCCCTTGAACCTGCTCGGCATGATGTATCGTGAGGTCAAACAGGCTTTCGTCAATCTCGAACGACTGTTTGGTCTGCTCGACGAGACGATGGATGTCCGCGACCATGCGCAAGCGGTCGAATTGCGCGCCGAAAAGCCGAGTATCCGTTTCGAAGGCGTGCGCTTCGGTTACGACCCGCGACGCGAAATCCTCCACGGGATCGATTTCGTCGTGCCCTCCGGCGGCACGGTCGCCGTCGTCGGCCACTCGGGCTCCGGAAAATCGACGCTCGCCCGCCTGCTCTACCGTTTCTACGACGTCGGCGCCGGAAGAATCGCGATCGAGGATACTGCCGGAGCCATTCGCGATATTCGCGATTACACCCAGGCATCGCTGCGTGGCGCGATTGCGATCGTGCCTCAGGATACCGTGTTGTTCAACGACACTATCTATTACAACATCCGTTACGGCAGACCGGAGGCGACTCGCGAAGAAGTGGAGCAGGCCGCCAAGGCCGCGCATATCCACGAACTGATCATGCGTCTGCCCGATGGCTACGACAGCGAAGTCGGCGAGCGCGGGCTCAAGCTTTCCGGTGGAGAAAAACAGCGCGTCGCCATCGCCCGCGCCCTGTTGAAGAATCCCGCGATACTGATTTTCGACGAAGCGACCTCGGCGTTGGATTCCAAATCTGAGCAGGCGATCCAGTCCGAACTCGATCGCATTGCTCAAGGCCGCAGTACGGTGGTGATCGCGCACCGATTGTCGACGGTAATGAATGCCGACGAGATCCTGGTGATGGACCAGGGCCGTGTTGTCGAGCGTGGCCGCCATGCCGAGTTGCTGGCGCGTGATGGGGCGTACGCGCAAATGTGGGCCCTGCAGCAACAGGAAGGCTTGCAAGAAGAGAATCTTGCCTGATCAATCGGACATGGACATGCGCCGGCGGCGCACACGGCAATGGCCCGCTTGATGCCGCGTATCCAGGGGCGTTATATGTCGTGCCTGTCCGCAACGGATCACAGGGATGCCACGTTCGGTATTCGGATGACTCGCACTGCTCGCCGCCGACGCGCTGATCGTGATCCTCGGCTGGCAGAACCGCATGTTGCGGCAGGATCGCGACTGGCTGACCGATCGTGTCAGCTACGCCTATCCGGGCATGTACGTTCCAATCCTGGAAAGAGTCGACACCTCCGGCGACATGCAGACCCTCGGCGCGCCAAGCGGTAAAAGTCAGATCCTGTTCTTTTTCGACCACACCTGTCCTTATTGCCTAAAGTCCGCGCCGACCGTGGCGAAGGCTGCGCGCAGGGTGGGCGCCGAATTCGGCGATAGCGTTTCAGTAATCGGCGTCTGTCAATGCGATCGTGCGCAGGCGGTGGCGTATGCGGGTGCGTAGGGATTCGAGTTCCCACTGCCGATAATGCGCGAGCATCGGCAGTTGATGCTTTACCGAGCGCGCAGGGTGCCATTGTTGCTGGTCATCGATCGGGCCGGCCGCGTTCGCCATGCCGTTCAGGGGGTCTTCGACACGGAGGAACACGTCGAACAACTTCTCACCGCGTTGCGCTACGAGGATGTCGAGGCAGCTGACTCACCATCAGGAGAGCCGTTATGAGCAATCGTAGAGGCCATATCACTTTGCTTTCAGCATGTTTCGTTTTCGTAACCGCTTTCGGGTTCGGAATCGTTAATCGGACCATCCGTTACTGTTGCGGATAAGCGTTTTGCCCGAACAGCGCGAGTCCGCGATCCGAAGCGGATATCCGCGGTTGCGGGACCAGAAGCGTCATGGATGACGCTCTATCACACGGCCCCACCGATCTCACGGAAGCGATGGCGAGGCGCCTAAGAGGAGGGTTCTATATGCGGAATGCAAAAATCTCACTACGTTCCTTGTTGACGGGGTTTGCTTTTGCCGCCGCGATGGCGTTCGGCGCAACCCAGGCGATCGCGACCGACATGGACGATCCGGGGACTCGTTAAGAAGCCTGTAACGCATGGGCGTGCAAGAAAGAGTGTGCGCCATTCGGTAGTGATCTTGGTCCGGGCGGACCCGGCAAGCCGCTGCAATGCTATTGCTGCGGTTGAGTCGTTGTGAAAAGAAGACGCCGTGCTTGCGCACGGCGTCTTCACAAAGCGGCAAGCAGTCTGTTGAAAAAGCACTCCCTGTGCGTTTTTCAATTCGCGAGTCCGGTACATGTCCGGACTCGCCCACGACGAATCCATCGCTGATGCGCTTGCTTCGTCGGCGCAGCCCTTCATGGCTGCGCTAGCAGGTGGTTTTTCAACAGCCTGCTAGAAAAACATTAGGCGGCGAGAGTGCCGCGCAGGTTATCGTTTCGACGAGAGCGGCGCGCCATCCATGGCGGTGCGCCGTAGGTTTGGAACGGCCGGCGCGCGTCCCCGTGCGGGCGTTCGCCGCAGCGCGCGGGATGAGTCGCAGCAAGCGCTGCGGCTCATCCCTTGACGCAGAGGACTTGGCGGAGGGTGTGAACCACTTCGACCAGATCGCTCTGCGCGGCCATCACAGCATCGATGTCCTTGTAAGCGGCCGGCGATTCGTCGATCACACCCTCGTCTTTGCGGCATTCGACATGCGCCGTCGCTTCGCGGTGCTGCTTGAGCGTGATCTGCCGTTTCGCCGCGGTGCGGCTCATCCTGCGGCCCGCGCCGTGGCTGCAACTGCAGAAACTCTCGGGGTTGCCCTTGCCGCGCACGATGTAACTCTTCGCGCCCATGCTGCCCGGGATGATGCCCAACTCGCCGGACTGCGCGCTGACCGCGCCCTTGCGGGTCACCAGCAGCGATTCGTCGCCATGAACCTCGCGCTGCACATAATTGTGGTGGCAATTCACCGCCAGCTTGTCCAGCCTGAACTTCGGCAGGCGCTGATGCATCTCGTGCAGCACCCGGGCCATCATCGCCTCGCGGTTTGCGCGGGCGTAGTCCTGTGCCCACGACACCGCTTCGACGTAATCCTCGAACAGCGCCTCCCCTTCCATGAAGAACGCCAGATCCTTGTCCGGCAGATGGAAGCCGAGCGTGCGCCGCGACAGTTCCTCGCGCGCGCGTTCGATGAAGTAAGTGCCGATCAGGTTGCCGGTTCCGCGCGAGCCCGAATGCAGCATCACCCACACCATGCCCGACTCGTCGAGGCAGATTTCGATGAAGTGATTGCCTCCGCCCAAGGTGCCGATCTGCTTGTCGATCTTGTCGACGCGGATCTTGCGGTGCTTTTGCTTGATCGTGTCGAGACGTGCGATCAGGCCGGACTGGGTCAGTCGCGTTTCGACGCTGTCCGGCAAGCGGCGGTGGTCGCCACCCGGGCCATTACCGACCGGTACGCTGCGTTCGATCGCGCCGCGCAACTGCGCCAGGGTGTCCGGCAGATCCTCGGCGCGCAGCGTGGTGCGCACCGCGGCCATGCCGCAGCCGATGTCCACGCCCACCGCGGCCGGGATGATCGCGCCGCGGGTCGGAATGACCGAACCCACGGTCGCGCCCTTGCCCAGATGCACGTCGGGCATCACCGCGACCCACGGCCCGACGAACGGAATCGAAGCGATGTTGCGCAATTGCTGATGCGCTTCGGATTCCAGCGGCACGCCTTCCACCCAGCCCTTGATCGGGGTTGCGCCGCCCTCTGCGTGCAGGAATTGGTATTGATGCGTCATGTTCCGATCCTCGCGCCTCGGGCGGGCCCGGGCGCATTCCTGAAGATTATGCGTGGTTGCGCAAGTCGTGGAAGCGCAGCTCGCGCGCGTTCAATTGTCGTTTGGCGCGGGCGTAAAGCCCCGGGTCGCCGAACAGTTCCTGGCTGGCGGGAATGCCCTGGGTTGCGATCTGCCTGGGACACTTGACCAACGGCAGATTGCGCAATGCATCGATTTCCCCGGCGATGAGCGTCTTCTCGTCGATCGGCGCCAGTTCGATCCGGTACCAAACACCCGCGATGCGATGCAGTTGCACGTGCGGCGCCAGGATGCGACGGTCTTCGCGCAGATCCGAGTGCAGCCTTTGGAGTCGCTCCCGTCGTTGCGTCCGTCTTGCTCGGCGTTCGCGGATCGCCGCCTTGTTCTTCAGCAGCAGGCCGGTTCGGGGATCGACGTAAAAGGCCGGCCCCCATCCGCACTTTCCGCGGAGGGGTCTCGGTTCGCCCCAACGGCAGACGTAATGCAACTCGCCGCCGATGTCGACGACCTTGATCGCGACGAAATCCCCGAGATGCAGATGGATGTGTTGCTGCACGGTGTTGCGGCGGTCGATTCCGGCGCAGATCTCCGAGAACACTTTGTCCCATGGCCGCCCGACCTGCGATGCCAGATAGCGCTCCAGCGGCCGCAGATTCTCGTTCAGCCATTTGCGGCGCTGATGGCGGCTGCGCAGACTTTCCCGGCGCGGCGACATTTCGGGATCCGACGGCGACGGATATTCGAGTTTCCAGCCTCTGCCTCCGCGCGGCCGTTCGACGATCACTTTGTACATGTCCTCGCGCATGGCGTCGGCTCCGTGTGTGCGGTGATTGGGGTCGCGCGGCCGGTTCCTTCCGGCCGCGCGGGCTATTGCTTGATGTTCACCAGTTGCTTCAGCACGCCGTCCAGGCCGCCGAACACGGTGAGCTTGTCGATCTTCTCGACGACTTTCTCCAGCGCCTCCAACTCCTTCAGGCGCATCAGCACCGGACTGTCCTCGATCAGCTTCGCGGTGTTGAGCAGGGAACGCGCGGCGTTCGCCTCCTCGCGACGGCGGATCACGTTGGCCTGCGCCGACTTTTCCGCCTGCACCACGCCGTTGAGGATCTCGCGCATCTCGCCCGGCAGGATCACGTCCTTGACGCCGACACTGAGCACTTCGATGCCGAATTCGTCGGCCTTGCCGCGCACGTAGCCGAAGATGTCGCCGTCGAGCGAGGCCTTGTCGCCGAGCAATTCGTCGAGCGTCTTGGCGGAGACCGCCTTGCGCAGGCCGTACTGCAGTTCGCGGTAGACGTAGTCGCTGTACTTCGCGACCTTGGTCCGCGCGGCGACCGGGTCGGTCACGCGGAGGTTGGCGGCGAGGTTGACGCGCAACGAGACCTTGTCGCGGGTCAACAGCTCCTGACCCGAAACTTCCAGCGCCTGCACGCGCAGATCGACTGCGTCGATGACCACGTTCTTCTGAAAGTTCCAGAAGGCGTAGCTGCCCGGATCGAGCACGGTCGCGAGTTTGCCGTCGACGAAAACCAGGCCGGCGAATTCGGCCGGGACATCGGCGACTGCGGCGATCCTCGACAGCACGCCGAGCTGACGCAGGCGTTTGGCGATGTCGTCGCGGACTTCAAGCCCGCTGTTGAGCATGACCCGCTCGATCTCGATCTTTACCGGGCCGCGCCAATACAGCTTGCGAGTTCCCGGGAACAACACGTCTTCGAGTTTGCCATTCTTCAGCACCAAGCCGACTTCGTCGGTACGCAGGTCGGCGAGTACGAAATATTCGTCGAGACGCTCGCCGAGCGCGCCGATCAGGGTGTCGGTGTCGTTGCCCGCATATTCCGGCTTGGCGATGCCGAGCACATTCACCTGGATGCGGCCGAACGGATCGAAATAACGGTAGACGCCGGCGCCGAGCACGCGCTCGAGCCTGCGGTTGCGATACACCAGGCCGCGCTCGCCGTCTCCGATCACGACCCTCTTGTTCCAGAACATGGGAATTACCTCCGTTGATGGGTGGCTCTGGTGATTCGATCCGATGGTTGCGTCGCCGCGCGATGGATCGGGTCTCGCGCGACCGGTTTCCGCAATCGAACGCGCCTTCGCGCGGATGCCTGTGGTTGTGGATATGGCGGAAACGCCCCTGACGTCGTTGCCGCGGAGTTTTCGCGCGCTTCACGCGGAGGCCGGTGCCGTCACGGCCGGATGCGATGTGCTGCATGCGAACGCTTCGATAGCGGCCCGCGCGCGTCGTGGGTGAGAACCCGGCGACATCGCCGCTGCGGAATGCGCCTGGCGATGCGCTGTTCTGCATCGCTCGGCGAACGCCGCACGGGGCGTTTCCTGAGGTGGGACTTTCGTCCCGAAGATCCAGAGTTTCAGTCTGGTTTGGAGCGGGAATCGAACCCGCAATGCTGGTATGAAAAACCAGTGCTCGACCAATGAGCGTTCCAGTGGTTGACGTACCGGAATCGAACCGGTGACCCGCGGAGAACATCCGCTGCTCTACCCAACTGAGCTAACGTCTTCGCGAAACACCCTCTTGCGGCATTCGGCATACGCCACGGCAACGCCGCGCGCACCGGATGGCGGTGGGAAGCCATACCGCTGAGCACCGTTCGAGTGATGTTTCGTATTACCGATCGCGATACCGGATCGGGATCGGCAATTCGTGTGCGCAGTAACATCCGCAGACCATATGCGCCGAGTATTCCGGCGCCGACATATTGACCGACAGCGCTTTCATGGAACCGGCGGCTTGCCGTGAGGAGATCATCCTGATCTTTGTTCAAGACGCAGCCATTGGAGGCTGCGCCTGAGTTTGTTCCTCAACCGGCGTAAAGTGTCTCCGAAGACCGTTGCTTCGGCGTTCGAAACGCGATGCGGCTGCGCGTGTATTCGTATTCCTTTGCGAATGCGGGAAAGAAAAAACCCCCGGATGGGAATCCGAGGGCGTTCGCGTTCCTCGGAGATCGGGGTGACCGATCTCCGCTTAGGAGGTCAGTCGTGGGACGACGTATCGCCGTATGAGTGGCCGGAGAGCCCATCTTGCCGTTTCGAACGACCGCCGCACGGCGTGCATGCGCCGACGTCGCGACTTAGGCGCGATGTGTTTGGCGAACAGGCGATGCGGAAGACGGGGTTCATGGCGACGGCTATCTGGCGAAAGGCGCAGCGAGCTGCGAAGGTCGCGCACGTTACAGGGGCTTTTTTTCGAATGCAAACATTTTTTTTACGAACCGACGAGCGGTCGAGCAGGCGCGCGCTACGGAGTGTGTGCGCAGTCGCTTAACAGGCTGTTGAACAACACACTTGCTATGCGTTTTGACTCGCCGCTTCGCGGCCAGTGCGGCTGTCCGCACCGGCGCCTGCCGATGCAGTCAATTCGCCAGTCCGGTTCATGCCCGGACTCGCTCACGACGCATCCATCGCCGACGCGCGTGGTTCGTCGGCGCAGCCATCCGTGGCTGCGCGAGCAGGCTGTTTTTCAACGGCCTGCTAAGTCGGCATCGTTGTTGCCGTCGTTAGGAGGGCCATGTCGCATCGCAGTGCGATGCCCTGGTATCCATCAACCCACGATCGCGTTCAGCGCAGCAACGGCGTCAGTGCCGGCCACACGTGATCGCGAAGTTTCGGTTGGGCGGCAGCAGTAGGATGCAGTTGGTCTGCCTGAAAAGCGCGGCGGTCCATCGCGATCGGTTCGAGCAGGAACGGCACCAGCGCGAGCTTGTGCCGTTGCGCGAGATCGCGGAAATTGCGCTCGAAGCCGCGGGTGTAATCCGGGCCGTAATTGGGCGGCAGGCGCATGCCGATCAGCAGCACTTTCGCCTTCGCACGTTGCGCCGCGACGATCATGCGCTCGAGATTGTCGCGGCTCTGCTGCAGCGGCAATCCGCGCAAACCGTCGTTGGCGCCGAGTTCGATCACGACGACCGATGGTTTGTGGCGTTGCAATGCAGCGGCAATGCGCGCCGCACCGCCTGCGGTGGTCTCGCCGCTGATGCTGGCGTTGACAACGCGCCAGCCGGGGGTCTCTTTCGCGATCTTCTGCGCGGTCAGCGCCACCCAGCCCTGATGCGCGGCCAGGCCGTAGCCGGCGGAAAGCGAGTCGCCCATGACCAGGACGGTGCGTTGCGGCGCGGGCGTGGCGCTGGGCGCGGGTTTGCGCACGGACTGCGTTTGCGCGGCTGCGAAGAGAGGCCAGCCGCTGGTCAAGCACAGCAGCAATAAGAGTGCGCAGATGCGTAGAAGCGATCTCATGCGGTCAGTGTCCTTGGTTCGGGGAGGCAGGTGCGTTGGTGCCGTCGATGGAGGGCAGGCAACTGCCATACAGGCGGCGCCCCGTGAGCCAGCACCAGTGCCCGGAGGCGTCCCTGGCAAAGAATTCGCGATAGCCATCTTCGTGATCAAGCATGATGTAGCCGTGGGCGAGGCGCAATCGGCCGACGATGGCGCATTCGCCGGTCGAGGGTTGGATATCCGGTCGCAGCGCACAGAGGGCGCGGTCGCCACCGCCGACACGGGCCAGCGCGAAGCGTCCGTCGGTGGCGATATCAAGGCGATAACAACCTTCACCAGGGGTGCAGAAGTCGACTCGCTCGGGCTCCGGCCAGCGCTGTTGCGGAACGAAGTCCGAGTATCTGACGAAAACCTCGGCGGATGCCCAGGCGATCACGGGCGCATGCCAGCCGATCCGGCGTTTGAATTTGATGAGTCCGGCGCGCCGTTCCACTACGTCGACTTGCTCGAAAGGAGCGATCTCGACGCTGGAAATCCCTTGCTGCGGCATAGGCTCGACGAGATCGATGTGCTCGCGCGCACCGACGAAATAGACCGCATCGCGGCAGAACCAGCGATCGCAACCGGCGGGGATATGCGCGCAACCTCCGAGCGCCGCTATGCAGACGAGCATCGCCATCGTGCGCAGAAAGATCGACGAGCGGGCGCGCCGACGCGACATTGTGCTCAAACGGAGAATCGCGCCTTCAGCATCGCGTAGCAACTGCGCAGGGCCTGCGCTTCGCCGCCGGCGGGACGCCCGGGGCGGTCATTGTCGTTCCAACTGTAGACGTCCAGATGCGCCCAGGGCAGATCCTGCGGCACGAAGCGGTCCAGGTACAGTGCGGCGGTGACGCTGCCGGCCATGGACGAGGAACTGCCGTTGGCGAGATCGGCGATGCTGCTGTTGAGATAGCGCAGATAGGGCCGCCACAACGGCATTCGCCATAGCGGGTCGAAGGTCGTGTCGCCGGCCTGCAGCCATGCGTTCGCCAGCGTGTCGTCGTTGCTGTAGAGCGCTGGCAGATCCGGGCCCAGCGCGATCCGCGCCGCGCCGGTAAGTGTGGCGAAATCGAGCAGCAACTGCGGCGATTGTTCGGCCGCATAGGTCAGCGCATCGCAGAGGATGACCCGGCCCTCGGCGTCGGTATTGTCGATTTCCACGCTGATGCCCTTGCGCGTGGCCACGACCTCGCCCGGCCGGTAGGCATTGGGCCCGATCGCGTTCTCGACCGCGGGGATCAGCAACGTCAGCCGCAATGGCAATGCGCGGGCCATGATCAATTCGGCGAGGGCCAGCGCATGCGCCGCGCCGCCCATATCCTTCTTCATGTTGCGCATGCCCGCCGCAGCCTTGATATCGAGACCGCCGGTGTCGAAGCACACGCCCTTGCCGACGATCGCCACATGCGGCAGGCCTGCAGCGCCCCAGCGCATCACGATCAGGCGCGGTGCGCGATGCGAGGCGCGGCCGACCGCGTGGATCGCGGGAAAGTTGTGCGCGAGTAAAGCCTCGCCGACCAGCACGTCGAGATCGGCGCCATGCGCCGAGGCGATCTCGCGTGCGATGGTTTCGAGTTCGTCGGGCCCCATCTGTTCGGTCGGCGTGTTAACCAGATCACGCACGCGCAGGCAGGCGGCGATCTGCGCGGCGATGTCGGGATCGGGCGCATCGGCCACAAGTCGCGCCGGGGCACGCGAAGTGTCGCGGAAGCGGGTGTAGCGATAACCGCCCAGGCCCCACCCCAGATGCAAGGCGTCGCGTATGGCGGCGGAGATGTCGCCGGCCGGTCGCCAGTCGCCGGCCGGCAGCGCGGTGGGCGCATGGGCATAAGCGAAAGGGTCGTGAGGCGCATTGCCGATGCCCAGCACCGCGCCGGCCAGGCCGCCGTTGCCGGGCAGCAGGGCATGCGTGCCTGCGGCGGCGGAGAACTGCTGCGCGCGCAACCAGGACTGCACCGCAGCCGATTGGCCCGCGGCCCAATCGGCGAATCCCGTGGTGGTCACCAGGTGCAAGGGATAGGCGTCGTGGGCGGCGTCTGTCGGTCCGGAGGATTCGGTCATGTCGGCGTCTCGGAAAAAACGATCATGGCTTCGATCCGGTCGGCCAGCACGGCCAGATCGGGGACGATCAGATCGGGAACGAATTCGGAATGCGGCCATTGCGGACAACGCGAGTGGGCGTCGTCGCGATGCACCCATGCGGTGCGCATGCCGGCGCGTGCGGCGCCGATCACGTCCATCTCGACATGATCGCCGACGTGCATCACTTCCTGCGGCGCGCAGCCCAGCCGATCGCAGGCGGCGAGAAAGATGCCCGGGTCGGGCTTGGCCGCGCCATGCTCGCGCGAGCCGAGCTGGCCGGCGAACAGATGCGCCAAGCCGATCAGATCGAGATCGGCGTTGCCGTTGCTCAGGGCCATCACCGGCAGGCGCGCGCTGATCCGCTCCAGCGCCGCGACCGTGTCGGGATAGCACTCGACTTGATTGCGCGTGGCGAAAAACACCGCGTAGGCAGGATCGGCGAGCGCCGGGTCTTCGTCACTTTCGCGAAACGCGGTTTCCAGAGTCAGCCGGCGCAGCGCGCTCATGTCGTGCAGCAATTGCGGATTCTCGGCGAAGACCCGCTCGCGCAAAGCACGCATGGCCTCGATCGGGAAACGTTCGGCGGTGCGCGGACTGTGCGCGCGCAACCATTCGTCCAGCACCCGTTCGATCCGCGCGCCGACCGGCGCGAACGGCCAGAGCGTATCGTCCAGATCGAGCGTGATGGCGCGGATGGCGAAGTTCATCGCGGGATTATAGGCCGCGCCGTGTTGCCGACGTCGGCGTCGGACGATGCGCGTCCGATCGCGAGCGTCCGCAGTCCTGTCCCGATGAACTTGCATCCGCGTGGCGCGGATCAGCGGCCGATCGAGAACGCGGGATGGTAGGCGACCGTCCCCATGGCGGCATCGCGCCAGCGCAACGCGAAGAAATGCGTCGATGCCGCTCCGGGGAGGATGAGGTCGGGATCGCGGGCGAAGCCGAAGCGCGGGTAATAATCCGGATGGCCGTAGACGACGCAGCCATGGGCGCCATCGTTGCGCATGCAGGTCAGGGCAGCGCGGATCAGGGATTGTCCGATGCCTTCGCGCTGGAGCTCCGGAACGACCGCCACCGGTCCGAGGCCGTACCAGCCAGCGGCGCCATCGCTGATCGTGACGGGTGAGATCGCGACATGCCCGACGATGGCCTGCCCGCGCTCGGCCACCAGCGAGAGCGTCAGCGCCCCTGCGGCCCGCAATCCGGCGACGATGTGGTGTTCGGTGCGAACGCCGACGTTCAGCATCGCGAACGCAGCACGGATCGTGCGGTCGATGTCCGCGATGTCGGCCGGGCGTTCTGCCCGGAGGATGTCGCCATTTGTCATCGTGTCGACCTCACTGCATCAGCAGGTCGCCTTGCTGCCTGCCGCGCAGAATCCGCAGCACCAGATCGGGCGGGGCCTGGCGGAATCCGGCGCGGAATCCGCCTAGGTCGCCGAAATTGCCGCTGCTGCTGCCGATCACCACATCGCCCTTGCGCAGGCCATTACGCGCCGCGCGGCTGCCGCGAGCGACCGCTTCGATCAATACGCCGGACACGCCTTCGCGACGCAACGACTCGGGCAGTTCGGCGAAACTGGCGCCGGCCAGCCGTGGATCGAGCGCCATGCCTTCGATGGAACGCGGTTGCTCGCGCAAGGTCGCAGTCACTTGCAACGGCCGGCCGTCGCGGCGCAGATCCAGCGTCAGTTTCGCATTGACCGGCTGCAGACCCTGGTAATTGCGCAAGGCCGCGCTGTCGTCGATGCGTTGACCGTCGACGTTGAGAATCACATCGCCGACGCGCAGACCGGCCGCGGCCGCCGACGAGTCCGGATAGACCCGGGTGATCACCGCGCCGCGCGCCTGTTCCAGGCCGAGTCCGCGCGCGATCCGCGCATCCACGTCCTGCGTGTCGATGCCCAGCGTGCCGCGGCGTACGACGCCGTTGTTAGCGAGCAACTGTTGCATCACGTTCTTGGCGAGATTGGTCGGAATCGCGAAACCCAGGCCGATGTTGCCGGCCTGACTGCCCTGCAGATTGAAGCTGGCGGTATTCACCCCGACCAGCTCGCCGCGCAGGTTGACCAGCGCGCCCCCGGAGTTGCCGGGATTGATCGAAGCATCGGTCTGGATGAAGTTCTGGAAGCCCATTCCCGGCAGGCCGCTGCGGCCGACCGCCGAGACGATTCCCGAGGTGACGGTCTGGGTGAAGC
>SSEV01000095.1 GCA_008015095.1 Lysobacteraceae bacterium
GCTGTACCTCCTGGTCAGCCTGTTCACCTTCTCGGCGCAGGATCCTGGTTGGTCGCATTCAGGCAGCATCACCGCGCCTTTACAGAATGCGGGCGGTCGAGTCGGCGCTTGGCTCGCGGACGTACTGTTGTACCTGTGCGGTTATGTCGCTTTCCTGTTGCCATTGATTCTGGGGGCGGTCGCCTGGATCGCGCTGTTCGGCCTGGATTCCGACGGAGATGGCGATGCCGACCTGGGGCCGGCATTGCGCTTGGTGGGCATCGTCGGATTCCTGGTGTCGGCCAGTGGTCTGTTGCACATGAAGATCGGCGCCGCCCCCGATTTTTCGGCCGGTGCGGGCGGGATTCTCGGCCAGTTGGTCGGGCGTTCGCTCACGGCGGGGTTCGGCGTGGTCGGCTGCAATCTGTTTCTGATCGCGCTGCTGCTGATTTCAGTCACCCTCGCCACCGGTCTGTCCTGGTTGACGGTCATGGACAAGATCGGCGAGTGGATGCTGAAACTTCCTCCCTTGCTGTCGCAGTATTTCCGCAAAAGCACCCAGCAGGCCAGCGAATGGCAACAAGCCCGAGCCATGCGCGAAGAACGCGAAGAGGTTCGCAAGGTCGACAGCGAGCAGCGCGCCAAACGCGCTCCGGTGAAGATCGAACCGCCGCCGGCTCCGATCGTTGAAAAAAGCGAGCGCGCCAAGCGCGAACAGCAGATACCGTTGTTCAACGTCGGCGATGGCAGCGGGATTCCGCCGCTGGCCTTGCTCGATGATCCAAAGCCCCAGCCCAAAGGCTACGACGAAGAGACGCTGGAAACGCTATCGCGGCAGATCGAGTTCAAGCTCAAGGATTTCCGCATCGACGCCCAAGTGGTCGGCGCTTATCCAGGACCGGTCATCACTCGATTCGAAATCGAACCAGCGCCAGGGGTGAAGGTCAGCCAGGTCAGTTCCCTGGATAAGGACATCGCGCGCGGATTGAGCGTCAAATCGGTGCGCGTGGTCGACGTGATCCCGGGCAAATCGGTGATCGGTCTTGAGACGCCGAATACGCATCGCGAGATGATCTACCTCAGCGAGCTACTGCGTTCGAAGGAATACGACAAGTCGGCCAGCCCGTTGACCTTGGCCTTGGGCAAGGACATCGCCGGCCGGCCGACCGTGGCCGATCTTGCGCGCATGCCGCACCTGCTGGTCGCGGGCACCACCGGCTCGGGCAAATCGGTCGCGGTCAACGCGATGGTGTTGTCGCTGCTGTACAAGGCTTCGGCGAAAGACGTGCGCATGCTGATGATCGATCCGAAGATGCTGGAACTCAGCGTCTATCAGGGTATTCCGCATCTGCTTGCTCCCGTCGTCACCGACATGAAGGAGGCGGCGAACGGCCTGCGCTGGTGCGTGGCCGAGATGGAACGCCGCTACAAATTGATGAGCGCGGTCGGCGTACGCAATCTCGCCGGCTTCAACAAGAAGATCAAGGACGCGCAGGACGCCGGCCAGCCCATGCTCGATCCGCTGTTCCGCCCCAATCCGGAACTGAACGAGGCGCCGCGCCCGCTCGAAGCGTTGCCGTTCATCGTCGTGTTCATCGATGAATTTGCCGACATGATGATGATCGTCGGCAAGAAAGTGGAAGAGCTGATCGCACGGCTCGCGCAAAAGGCGCGTGCGGCCGGGATCCACCTGATTCTCGCAACTCAGCGCCCGTCGGTCGACGTGATCACCGGCCTGATCAAGGCGAACATCCCGACCCGTATCGCATTCCCGGTGTCGAGCACGATCGATTCGCGCACTATCCTCGATCAGAGCGGCGCCGAAACCCTGTTGGGTCACGGCGACATGCTGTACCTGCCGCCCGGCACCGCGATGCCTGAGCGCGTGCACGGCGCTTTCGTCAGCGACGAGGAAGTGCATCGCGTTGTCGAACATCTGAAACAGACCGGTAGCGGCCCGGATTACATCGAAGGCGTGCTCGAAGACGTTCAGGCGATGGGCGAGGGCGTATTCGTCGGACCGACAGGACTGCCTGAGCAGTCGGATAAGAGCGGTGGCGCGGGCGATGAAGGAGATCCGCTATACGACGAAGCCGTCAAGATCGTCACCGAAAGCAGACGCGCCTCGATTTCAGGGGTGCAGCGCAGGTTGAAAATCGGCTACAACCGTGCGGCGCGGTTGATCGAAGCGATGGAGGCGGCAGGCATCGTATCGCCCCCCGAACATAACGGCGACCGTACCGTCATCGCACCGCCGCCGCCGAGGTAGCGGATTTGGCATAGCGGGTGAAAGCCGCGCCGCGGGAATACGGCGCGGCCAAGTGCGGCGCGGCCAAGTGCACGGAACGGCATGACCCGCGCAGCGGCGGTCAGCGGCCGTGTCCGTTCACGCCGAGATTACTCTTCAATGCATGGCCAACTGTTCTCGATCTTGTAAATCGTCCTTTGACCCCAGTTCATATACCCCGTGCAGGTCCAGCGTTCGCCGCCGACCCGGTTCGTGAAGGTGTAATCGGAATAGTACTGAACATCGTAAACGCTCCCGTACGGCGGAAATTTCGCTACGGCGGCTCCGATCGACAAGAGACCGCAGACCGTCAACGCGCCCACTAATATCGTCTTGATTTTCATGGCAGCTTCCTTGGTCATTCGGCAACCCAAACGGTTGCCGTCGGAGTGTTCCAAAATCGCCGGGAATGGTATTGAATCAGATGACTATTGGACTATTGAAGATTCCGCTGTCGGGGCTGGGTTTGATTGGCTGAGGTAATCGGATCATGGGTGTAATGCCCCATCGTCGCGCGCTCGAGATGGTTCTATAGGTCTTCGATTCAGTTTCAGCTGCCCAGAATTGCCACGCCTGCCGCCCGAGATCACGCCCATGCTTCGTTTCTTCTCGTTCGCCGTTGTTCTCCTGCTTGCGGTATCCGATGACGCGTATGCCGGCGGCCGGGACGCCTTACAGGCGTTCACTCGTGGACTGAAGGGCCTTGATGGCCATTTCACCCAGCAGGTCTATGACGAGAAGGGAAAACGCAAAGAATCCTCCAACGGCCGTGTGACCATGGCCGTACCGCGCCTATTCCGGTGGGAATACCTCAAGCCCTTTCCGCAGTTGATCGTCGCCGATGGCGCGAAGGTCTGGGTGTACGACCCCGACCTCAAACAGGTTACCGTGCGCGCCCAGGGAGAGGCGGAACAAAACAGCCCGTTGGCCGCGCTGATCGATCCGCAGCGGCTGGACCGCGATTTCGACGTCAGGGAAGTCGCAGACGCCGATGGCCTGCAATGGCTGGAATTGATTCCGAAGCAGGCCGATCAGGCCAGTTTCGCCAAGGCGAGGCTCGGATTCGGCAAACAGGGGCTGACGCGGATGCGGATCATCGATGCGCTTGGGCAACGCACCGATGTGGAGTTCAGCGGATGGAAGCGGAATCCGGCCTTCACCGCAAAGATGTTCCGCTTCTCAGTCCCTAAGGGCGTGGACGTGGTCAAAGCCGATTGACGACATGATGCTGACATCGACCAGCCGGCAAACGTGTCGCTTCCATCCACACGCAAGCGCGAGTCCCCGTCCGGGGATCGCCACTTTCGCCGTTGAAGATACCCAGATGTCGACAAAAGCCCGCCACCGGCGTAAAGATCGCGTCAATGTTCCCGGCCGGCATCGCGTCCGAACGGCCGCCATCCTATTCGGGATGGCGATCGCGACCACGGTCGTCGCTCAGACGCCCGCCTCGGCCGTGAAACCGGATCACTCCGCTTCCGCATCGGTTTTGAAATTGGAACGCGAGCGGATGGACGGTGTCGTCGCCGCCGCTCTGGTGACCGCTTTGTCCGAACAATTAGGCGGTCGGGCGGTGAATATCCGTCTGGAGCATGTCGATGCGCAAGCTACGAGCCTGCGCGATCGGCTGGTCAAGGGGCAGGGGCGAATGTTGATCGATGGCGGCGACGATTGGATCGCATTCCGTTTCGACGTGCTCTACGACGCCGTACTCGAAAGCGCCGGTTACCCCGAGCTGCACATCGGCGGCGTGGGCCGCGATGAACGCGCGGTTCCGAACGATGCAAAGCTGATCCGGGAAATGGACGACCGGGTGGTCGCGATGCTCGGCGAGGAGTTCGGTTATCAGCAGGTACGGCTGCAGCTCGATCGTATCGTAACGGTCGAAGCAGGGACGCGCTATTTGCGGGTCGATGCCGACGGCATCGCTGATTTCGGCCTTGACGGGACTTCGCCGCTGCGGGTTGAAGCGCTCTACGACCGTAAAGCTCCGAACTGGTTGCGGATCGCATACGTCTTGCAACCGTCAAACGAGGCGAGTGGATCTGGTCTCATGGGGCATTGAACGGCTGTCGGGAGTGTGGGTGCGCGCGCATACGCTCAGGGCATGACGAAAAGCGCCGCGCAATCCGGCGTGCGGTCTCCAAAGCCTGTCTTCGTCGGCGCAGCCCTCCATGGCTGCGCGAGCAGGCCGTTTTCAACAGCCAGCGGATGCCGGCCCTTACGCGCTTGATCCGCGAGATCGCACTCCATGGCGCGCGGAACCTCTGATCTGCTCAAAGGCTCCCTACCTCGACAAGGCTGTCATGCTTTCAAACAGCGGGGCGAAGCTTGCTATCGTGTGTATCCCCATAGCCCACGCAGATCGCCGTGCCTTCCCGTCAGCCGCCACGCGCCGATGAGCGTTCTTTGCTGAATGACGACCGTGAAGCGCTTCGGCCGCTCGCCGAGAGGATGCGTCCACGCGATCTGGACGAAATGGTCGGACAGCGGCGTTTACTCGCGCCGGGCAGCGCGCTCCGCCGCTCGGTCGAGTCCGGTCACGTGCATTCCATGGTGCTGTGGGGGCCGCCTGGTTGCGGCAAGACGACATTGGCGCTGTTGCTGGCGAAATATGCCGACGCCGAGTTCAAGGCGATTTCCGCCGTGCTCGCCGGCTTGCCGGAGGTGCGCCAAGTGCTCGCCGAAGCCGGACACCGATTCGCCGAGGGCCGCAGGACCGTGCTGTTCGTCGACGAGGTGCATCGCTTCAATAAGGCGCAGCAGGACGCCTTCCTACCGCATATCGAACGCGGCACGATCCTATTCGTCGGCGCCACGACGGAAAACCCGTCGTTCGAGTTGAATTCGGCCTTGCTCTCGCGGTGTCGGGTGCACGTGATGGAGGCGGTTTCGGCAGAAGACATCGCAGTGGCGCTCCGCCGCGCGCTGGAGGATTCAGCGCATGGGCTGGGCGGACGCGGGCTCGCGCCGAGCCGGGAGCAATTGCATCTGATCGCGACCGCCGCCGACGGTGATGTGCGGCGCGGCCTGACCCTGCTGGAAATCGCCGCCGAATTGGCGTTCTCGGCTCCGCCGGCCGGAGATCGTGATCTCGTGGATGACCCACGAGAGGATCATCCACGAGACGTGTTGATCACCGACGCCATACTCGAACAAGTTCTGGCCGATCGAACCCGACGCTTCGACAAGGGCGGGGAGCAGTTCTACGATCAGATTTCGGCCTTGCACAAATCGGTGCGAAGCTCGAATCCGGATGCCGCTTTGTATTGGCTCAGTCGCATGCTCGATGGCGGGTGTGACCCGATTTATCTTGCCCGACGGATGACCCGGATGGCGGTCGAAGACGTCGGTTTGGCCGATCCGCGCGCCTTGCAGATGGCGATCGACGCCTGGGAAACGTATGACCGCCTAGGCAGCCCCGAAGGGGAATTGGCGCTGGCGCAGCTGGTCATCTATTTGGCCAGCACCGCCAAATCGAATGCCGCCTATAAGGCGTTCGGCGCGGCGAAGAGCGATGTCGCCGAATTCGGAACCCAGGACGTTCCTCTGCATTTGCGCAACGCGCCAACCAAGTTGATGAAACAGATCGGGTACGGCAAAGGCTATCGCTACGATCACGACAGCGAGGGAGGGGTCGCCCTGGAACAGACCTGTTTCCCTGATGCAATGGGCGAGCGGATTTATTACCGGCCGGTGCAGCGCGGAATGGAGATCAAACTCCGCGAAAAGCTCGAACGCCTGCGGTCGGAACGTATCGCAGCCAGACGCGGCGCGCCGCCGGATGAGGACGCGGAAAGCTGATATGGCGCTATTTTGGTTTTTGCCGCACCCGCACCCTCAGTCCTGATTCTTCATGGAGGCCCGCATCCGTGCCGTATCCATCCAGCGTGACATCGATGTCTTGCCGCCTTCGGTATGACGACTGCATTTCAAACGGGGGAAGCTGACGGTGATGAGGTCAATACCGATATGGGGCTTGGTCGCTTCCGGCGGGGCGTTGGGCGCGCTCGCCAGGTACTGGCTCGGCGACTGGTTGTTGCGCCAATTCGGCAAAGGTTTGCCGTGGGGCACGCTTGCCGCGAATCTTCTAGGCGCCTTCGCGGCCGGTTTTCTCACGATCTGGCTGGAGGGCAGGGATGCTTCGTCCCAGCACTGGCGGGCGTTCCTGATCGTCGGCGTGCTGGGAGCCTTCACCACCTATTCGGCGCTGATGCTCGAATGTCTGATTTTCGCCAGGACTGCGCGCAGCGGATGGATCGTGGGGTATCTGGCTTTGTCGTTGGCCGCGGGGTTGTTGCTGGTCTGGCTTGGAGCGCGCTGTGCGGAGGCGATGCGATTGCACTATTGATCCGGCAAGTCCGGACGCGAACATCTCCATGCACGGTCATATCGGATGGATTCGACGATCCTTCACCGGGGCTGCTGCGCCGGGAAGAGCGCAGTGTCGGAAGATCGGGGCGGGGCTGAGACCGGGAGGCTGAGCGCAGAGCATTTTTCGGCGGCATGCCGCCGCCGGTCGGCCTTTAGCAAGCCGATGAAACCGGCCTGCTCACGTTAGGCATGGAGGGCCGCGCCGACGAAGCACGCGCGTAAGCGCGTAAGCGATGGATGCGTCGTGAGCGAGTCCGGGTGAAGCGCAATGCTGGATCCGACAGCGTACAACCCGGCCGCCGCAAGGGCAGGCCGGGTTGACCTCCCCAAGATCAGCTCATCTGCATGCGCATCGCCATCGCCACCGCTTGGGAGCGGTTGATGACGTTGA
>SSEV01000010.1 GCA_008015095.1 Lysobacteraceae bacterium
AGTCGAGCGGCAGCACGCGATGGGTGACGTACACCGCCGCCGCATTGGCGCCCGGCTTGGATCCTTCGGGAATGTAGCGGCCCAACTGCCGGTGACGGACGAAGAAATCATCATCGTCGGCATCGGTGAATACGTAATCGGCGGCTTCCGAGAGCAGTTCGACCGCGCGCTGGTCGCGGCACACGAATGCGCCAGCGCCATAGGGCAGGAAACCGAGCTTGTGCGGATCGATCGTGGCCGACTCGGTCCGCGCCAGCGCGGCGGTGGCGGCATGCACATCGGGCCGCGGGAATGCAGCGAATTCGCGGCCAACCTCGTCGGCATTACGGATCGCGCCATCGGGGCGGCGGAACAGCGTGGTCAGGTAGCCGCCCCAGGCGGCATCAATATGCACCGCGAAACCCAGGCCGAACGATTGGTAACGCTCGCGCAGATCGACCAGCGCATCAATCGGATCGATCGTGCCGAATTCGGTGCTGCCGAATACGCCGACCGCCATCAGTACCGGGCGGTGTTCGCGCAGACATTCTCGCAGCGCCGCGTCGAGCGCCGGGATGTCCAGGCGCATGGCCTTACCCGGAATCAGCCGCAACTGCTCTCGACCAAGGCCGAGCATCTTCGCGCCCTTACTCCACGAGTAATGTGCGGTCGAAGGAGCGAAAACCAGCGGCGGAGACAAGCGCGGGTGCGCGTTGAAGAAATCGTGCATCCCCATGCGCTCGATCCGCTGCGCTTCGACCCGTTCGACCCACGCATGGCGTTCGCGCTTCGGTATCGAGGCCAGGAAACCGCGCCAGCGGTCGAGCCAGGAGATCGTTTCGACGTGCCCCAGATTGAAAGCCGCCCAATCGTCTTCGGGTAGACCCTCGAGCGGAACCTGCGCCGCGCGCAAGGCGACCGGAAAGCCTTTCATCGCCAGCGCGAGGCGCAGGGCCTGCAGATTCGCGAGCGTGCCGCCGGAAGTCAGATGACCGAACGCGCAAGCCGGCAGCTGCGGATCCGCCGGGTAACCGAGCATCGCCGCCAACTGCAGCCCGGCCTTCAATTCCAGATCGATCGTGACCGGCGCAGCGTCTGCGGACACGTTGTTCGGGTTGTACGGTAACGCCAGCATCTGCGCCGCCAGTCCGGGGATCAGCAGATCGCTGACCATGTGCCCGATATAGCGCGGGCTATGGAACGGCACGCTGCGTTTGAGCGAGGCCGAAAGCAGATGCAACTCCCGACGCAAGCGCGACTCGAACGCAATGTAATCGGGACGGCGATTGGCCCCCGTCGGGATTGCCGGCGTGTCCTCCGGGTGCAGATTGCGGCGCCAGTAGACATGGTCGCGGAGGAATCCCACCACCAGGGATTCGAGCAGATCGTCGTTTTCCGCATAGGGCCCGAGGAAATACGGATAGAGGGCAGGGTCGTTCATGCATGCGCTCCATCGCCTGCCGTGCGCCGGGCCGTGCGCCAGCCTACAGAAGCGTCGAGCCGACTCGACGAATGGTTTCGCGCCCACCACGGCCACCTCGGGCGGCGGGGTGTCGCGATCAACGGCGGCGATCGATGCCGCAGGGCGAACGTAGAGGGGGCGGCGCGGACCTGCATGAAGAGCTCGACCAATCAGGAGGCCGCCATCCTGCGTTCAGCGGCCATAGGCGGCCATGATCTGGATCAGATCACAGGAGCAGTGATGCAACGCCATTCGTCCGGCTTGATCGGGCGTTGCTTTACCTTTGGTAATTCCTAACCTTTCCGGACCAAAGTGGGCCTCAATTCCTGGATCGAAGTTTGCTTCAACAGACTGAAAATCAGGGGTTTGAGGTTCTCACCCCGGTGGTTGTGACGGTAGCAAACTTCCGCCAAATACAGGTGGAAGTATTGCCGCGGCACGCCCCGATACGGATACAGCCTGTTCTTGGCATAGCTCCAGAAGCCCTCGATGCCATTGATGTGGTCGCGCCCGACCGGCCGCCCCTTCTCCTTGCGGATCATCACGTGCTCGCCTCGCAGCTTCAATGTCGCGTACGCCTGCCACTCGTCGGTGCAGTACAACGCGCCCTCGCGCGTATGCGCGTCGATCTCGCGCATGATCGATATCCGGTCGTGTGCCGGGATCGGCATGGCCTTCACCCGACCATTGCGTTTGACCAGCCCGAAGACGATGACTTTACCGGCCGCCCCCCAGCCGCGCTTGCCCTTTCTGTCGCATTCGATCGCGCCTTCGAACGGCTCCCGCAAGTGCTCGACCTGCGCGCAACACGCGCGCAGAAGGCGGTAGAAGCGCTCCCTGGAGGCAGCGCTCGTTGTGCTGCCGAACCGTTGCCGATACGACGGCACCCCCAGCACGAACAAGTCCAGCAGACGATGCTTGGTCGCGGTCGGCAGATGCACCGAGTCCCAGACCGAAGTCCACGTAAACCGATGACCGCATGCGCGGCACTTCAGGCGTCCGTCGGACAACCGGCAGTGTCGTGTTCCCTCACAGGAGGGGCATCGTTTCATGGCCAAATCCTCTCAGATCTGGTCCGGTTTGCTTAGGAATTACCGTACTTTTTTGGCCTAACTGCGGCCCGGAAAGAGCCCTGCGGTGCTGGGCGGCAGTGAGCGTTTCGCCGATCTTCCAGGCTCGGCCGGGTACGATCACCCGCGCCAGTTAACCCGCCTGACCCAACGCATGCGCCATGCGCCGTCGCAGCCAATTGGCGTCCGACGAGTTGCGGAGTGTCTTTCGCCGTCAAGCTGATCTGAGCGCTGTCGATACAGAACCCAGAGCCTGCGGCCCGCGCATAATGCGGATTTCGTGTTGCAGACAAAAGCATCACGTCGCCGGGAGCGGGCGTTATCACCCGCGGCTCCTGCAATTGATCGAAATGCTGATCGCACCTCCGGCCAGTGATC
Organism: Lysobacteraceae bacterium; assembly: GCA_008015095.1. Classification (GTDB taxonomy): domain Bacteria; phylum Pseudomonadota; class Gammaproteobacteria; order Xanthomonadales; family Xanthomonadaceae; genus Lysobacter_I. Next base: position 2,890 of record SSEV01000010.1, read on the forward strand.
TCGGCTGTGATCTGGCTGTTGGTGTTACGCAGGGTTGCGATGGTGCTGTCACTCGAAGGCGTCACCCTGCAAAACGCTTCGGTTCCTCTTGGCAGACAATGACGCCATAAAACCGCTTTCCCAAGACCAAACGTAATACATTGAGTTGCACAGAAACCGAAAATCACAGCTTGCACTTGACAAGCGAGAAGTCCAAGGGAATGGAGATGAGGGAGGGAGAAGTGGCGAATTTTTCGCCACTGATGGCGATGCTCCACGAGGTCGAAGTCCAAGGCCAAAACGCGAAACCCCTGCGGAATGCAGGGGTCGTCGGGTCCGCTGAGGGCGGTTGTCGCTGTCGGATTGGCGCGGGCGGGGGACGTGACGTCCAAACTGACTAAGGGGCGATATCGCAGCGCGGCGTAACGGGGTTGTAATTTCTTCCCGCCACCTACCTGTATCGCCATTTGATTCAACGGGTTACGCGTGTCGCGTTCAAAAGGTCGAGCTTTCGCCTTCGTTGGTCTCGCGCGCCGATTTCGACAATGCTCAGGGTACCCAGTGGTACGCGCATCTGGCCTTGAGGGGAAGTTGATCATCGGTTCGCCGCTCTTGAAGAGTGCGTAAAATGTGCATATAATGTGCTACGTATTTAGTTCAGAGTGAGCGCCATGTCCGCCGTCCTTCAGGAAACCACCGAGCTGTTCCGAGAGCCGGGGCAGACCTACCTCTCACCTGCTAGGTTCGCCACGACGCTGGAGTTGGATCTTGCCGTGTTGGCGAACGCACTTGGCGTTCACCGCAACACGATGCGCCTGCATCCCGAAAGCCCGCGTACCCAGGAGCGCATGCGCGACTACAACCGCGTCTTTCTGGCATTGATGAATCTCAAGCCCGACGTGCGCGATGCGGCCTTCCACATGAAGAACACGCCAATTCGGGTGCTGGGGCAGCGCACGTTGTTCGAGGCGGTCAAGGACGGCGACACCGAGAAGGCGATGCGTTACCTGCAGTCGATCTCCGGTGGACAGAACGGATGAAGCGTTCGCGACTGGATGCGGGTACGCCGCTTTTTCGTGCGCACAATCCGCGCTGGTCGTTTCAACCACTCAGCGGTGTCGGCGCCGCGCGCGCCGGTGGCCGCTTCAATCGCCCAGGCACGCCCGCGCTGTACATGAGTCTTGAGGAGGCCACCAGCGCAGCGGAATATCGGCAAGACTAATGATCTGACGGAGCCGTATCTACTGGTCGCTTACATCGCCAATCTACCGGACCTGGTCGATCTGCGGCTGCTGGACAATACATGGGATCCGCTCTGGAATGACTGGACGTGCGATTGGCGACAGATGTTCGTCGCCGGCACGGAGCCGCCAAGCTGGAATCTGGGAGACGCCATTCTCGATGCAGGCGAGATCGGTTTGATCTTTCCGAGCGTCGCGCGGCCAGAAGGTTTCAACGTCATTCTGTTCACCGATCGATTGCAGTCCGATTGGTTGAAGCCGCACGATCCGAATGGTCTGCTCCCCCAAGATTCGTCCAGCTGGACCCGTTGACTGAAAGCACGCGACAAGACGCCGGCATTGCGGACGCGAGAACGCTGTTACACCCACTGCAACAGGGCTTCTGCCACGATGTCCTGTGGCAGGAATTCCTGCTCGATTCTGCCCTTCGTCGGCGTAAGCAGATGACCATAGAATTTCTGCTCCGAGTCGTTCAGCCCATCGGGTGGCATCAGGCCAGCGCTGATCGGTTCGGGCACCGCAAGTGCGTCGGCGAAGGCGTCGAACAGCGGCTGATCCATCAACAGTGGCGCCAGATGCGGTTGAAGTAGGCGGGCGCACGCCAGCATCCGCAGCCCCCATGTGTCCATATCGCCCCAATACCCCAGATTGCGCTCGCGCAACCAGTCCGCAGACAACCAGGCCAGATTGAGGCCGGAACCGAGCACGGCGATGGTGTCGGGCAGCGTGGGTAACAGATGCAGGCAGCGATCGTTCTCGATCAGAAGAATGCGGCTTGCCGGCAGCGGCGAATCACGCAATTCGCGTGCCCTCACCCTTTGCTGTGCGAAAGGCAATAGGCCAGGGGACAATGGCACCACCAGCAACCAATGCTCGCCTTCATCGGCCGCATCGAGAAAGCTGTTAAGCCCGATCTGCGATGCCTGCCCATCGAATCGAATGTCGAGCAGGGCGGTGACGAGGGCGCGATGCCGCTCCATGAACTTGCTGTCGATACCAGCCAGGGCCAACGCGCGCAGCGGTCGTCCGGCCGCAATGCCGGGTTCGAGCGCGAAAGCCAAAGCAGTCGCCTGGACGACCTCGTCGTCGTTGCGATCGCGCCACAGGGCACGCTGCCTGATCAGCAGTGAATGAAAACACGGATTCACACGCTCCAGCAGGTATCGAAGCCGTTGCAGTTCCAGTTGCACCTGGGCATCACCCGAGGCCTCTGCCCATTCTTCCGGCGAGCCGAGCAACCACTGATGCGGCAATGAAACCGGCTCGGCCGCACTTCGGAACGCGATGTCCTGCCACTGCACCTCGCCCACGGCGACGGCCCGCCAGCGCGCGATGTGCTCGCGCACCGTTGCCGTGTGCTGAGTGAACACCGAAGGCGATGGGCCACCGATGACGACTCGTCGCGGCCACGCCTTTGGATCGAGCAGGAAATGCTCCCGCCGGTCGGCGCTATGCCACTGTCGGGCAAGCTGAATGGCGATGGCCTCAGGCGACTTCATCGCCGCGCCCCTGTCGCTCGATACGATTGCGCGCATGGATCTCCAGCGCTTCCCAACTCAGCGAGGTCATCGTCGCCTGCGTGCCCCTGCGATGGATGACGATGGCCGATCGCGTATGTTCGCGTAGCAGGCGCAGTTCCTTGTTCGGGGTGACGAACAGCGGGTGCAGACCGAACTCTGCCAGCGCACGAATGATACGGCCGGCCACGGCCTGCGAGCTTTTCGAGAACGCCTCGTCGAGCACGATGGTGGCGAACAGCGGCTGCTGACGCCCACGCGGGCACAGCGCGTAGCTGAGCGATGCGGTGAGCACGTAACTGGCGATGATCTCTTTCTCGCCGCCGCTTCCACCTTGGGAGCTGGTTCGCTTCTCGATAACCTTGCCGCTGTCGCGTTCGATCACCCAGACGGCGAACTGCAAGCGATACCGCGGGTCCAGCAACGCCTGTGCGCCCTGTGTCTTGCGACGCTCCACCGCATCGCGCAGCAAGCGCACCAACTCGAACAGGGCGCGGTAATGGCTTTCGCCTTGATCGTCTTTGAGTTGGGCCGAGCGCAACTGTTTCCGGGCCTGTTGCAGCGTGCGCAGGCTCTCGTGCTCGACCCGCTGCGGCTCCAGGCGCAGGTAGCGGCCGGGTTGGAAGTCCACGCGTTCCAATGTCGCATTGAGATCGGCGATGCGATCCTCGATCACCGCGACCTCGTTGTCGATCCCGCTCAGCAACTGGGTGACGCCCTGGTCCGACGATTGATTGAGATAGGTGAGGAAGCGGCCGAGTTTCTCGGGCAGTGCTTCCTCGTTGAGCACGCGAAGGCGCTGGCGATAGGCGGGCACATCTTGGACTTCCGTTCCGGCTTCGGACAGTGCGCCTGTGTCTTCTTTCTTTGCATCGCTCATGTCGCGGACGAGTTGGCGCTCGATCTTGTTTCGACGCTCGGACAGTGTCTTGATCTGCGACTGAATACGGTCAGTTTCCCGACGCTCCAGATCATCGAACTCAGACACATTGTCAGCTATCGGGGTTTTCAAGTATTCGGCTGCCAGAGACTTCTGAGCTTCGTCCAGCCCGTCGCCGATACGTTTACGGATGCGGTCGATTGCTGAACTCGCTTGTTGGATGGCGTTGTCGTGGAGTGCAATCCGGGTCTTGAGCGTGACCTGATCGCTCTGAAGGGCTTGGGTCTGCCCTCTGGCGGCTTCCCACGCGCTTCGCGCCTGCTCGACGTCGGAGGTGGGTGCGGTCAGTTCTACCAGCTGTGCCTGCAGCCGATCGAATTCTTCCTGTGCGCCAGGAACATCGATGTGCTCGAACACGATCTCCTGCAATCTGCTCAACAATTCGAGACTTTTACGAGTACCCTCGGCTAGCGCTTCGGCATCTCGTTTTTCGTGCAGGCTGACCGCATGTCGTTCCATCGCGGCGGTCAGCGCCTGCGTAAGCCGCGCGAGTTGGTCCCGGTTGTCGAAACCGGTCATCCACTCGTCTTTGATGGACTTCTGGTCCTGTTTGTCGAAGTAACCGCTGCGGCCGGACATCAGGCCTTCGACGGTCATCGCATGCGGTGTCCGACGTAGCGTCTCGACATCGGCCACGCAATGTCGGTCGATGCCGGCGAGCAGATGCTTCAATGCCTCACGATGCGGATGCGCCTTGAAATTGAGCTTGCGGGTGAATCCATCGCTGAAGAACTGCGCTTGCTCAGAGCGTGCCTCAGCGACGCGCAGGCGTACATGCAGCTTATTGTCGCGGGCATTGATCCAGGCCAGGGCCGCGGGCGCGTGCTTGGGTGCGATCAGCACACGCAAGCGCTCGCTGCCGATCGCGCGTTCGATCGCGCCGCGCCACTGCGACTGCTCCGCTTGAACCTCAATCAGTTCGGCAACGAAGGGCAATGCGTCTTCATCCAGGCCGAGATGCTGCGCGAGTAGTGCTCGAAATTCATGCTGATCACCGG
>SSEV01000120.1 GCA_008015095.1 Lysobacteraceae bacterium
GCGACGGCGACCGGGCCCGCCACAACGCGGGCGCCATCCGCGCGATCCGCGATGCTGTCGCGCTTGGTCTGGACGCATTTTTCACCGACGACCCGGCCATCGGCCGTCGCGCGGTGGACGGCGACTGAAAAACTGTCGAAAGACATTCTTCCCGTGCTTCTTGACCCGCTGTTTCGTCGGCGGCAACCACTGGCATGGATGTTTATCGAAGGTCCGAACCCCGCCATCCCGGTGTGATTCGGACGTCGCTGAGGCAGGCCATGGCTGCGTCTACTCCCGCGGCATCCCCCTCCATGGCGCACGGCACCACTGCGGTGCTCAGAGGTGCCTTAGCGCCGCCCCACCCGGCACGATCAGGCCGCCAGGCCGGCCATCTTCCAGGCGCGAATGTCCCGATCAGACCGCGGCTTACGTTGGTCGGTTTGAACGCGGGGGTGACGAATATCGCACTGGCGCACGGTTGGAAACGACCTGCCAACGCAGCCATGGATGACTGTGTCGACGAGACAAACGCGGAAGCGACTTCGGGGCAACGCCAGGATGGCGTTGTCCAGCCCCCCATAAGGATAGCGATGCGTCGCATGGACGCCGCCCGCCACTCTGTACTATCGGGAGGTTCAATCCGCCATGCCTCAATCAGACGCCAACCTCGGATCGAAGGAACTGTTCCGCTATGCCCGGATCGCTCCGCCGCGCATTCTCGATTTGCGCGCACGGGCTATCGCCTATGCCGGCCCCGGCTTGCCGGCGGCGAACCTCGACACGAGCAAAGGCGAATCCAAAACAGTGACGGCGTGGGCCAAAGAGTTCACCGGCTCCAAAGACCATCTTCGGGATTTCTCTGAACTCGGATTGAAGATCTTCGAGCACCTCAAGATTGATTCGGTTCCATCAGACCGCTTGCCCAGCAAAGATTGCATCGCCGACGCAGACGGCCTGGACCGATACCTCAAAACCAACGCCGATGCGCTGGCGTCGGCAAAACGTCGGCTTACCTTGTCGTTATTCGCGTCCGCCGTGCTCGGCGACAAGGCCGCGACCGCGCGCTTGTCGAAAGCGCTGCAGTTCCTGGAACGGCTCCCGCAGCTGAGCACGACCGAACGCGAAACCATATATGCCCCTGCCGTGCTGCGCCGTTACCGCCGACCGGCGGCCAAACTTGCGCGCGCGAAGGAGGGTGAGACGCGGGGCGCGAAAGCCGGCATTGCCGCGGCGACGCTTGCACCGGGTCAAATCCTCGACCTATGGCATCTGGCCAACGAGTACTCGACGTGGAAGAACCATCAACTGTGCGCGCAAATCGAAACCGCGAGACAACGCGCATTCGAGTTCAAAGCGCCGAAGCAGGTCGCAGGCAAAACCGCCAAGAAAACCTCCGATCGGCAATTGCGCAAAGCCCGCAGCAAGCAATACCGTGCGCATATCCGCGCCAAGGTGGATGCGCTCAAACAGTTGCGCGCCGAATCCACGCAGTTCGTCGAGGCTTCCCCGTATCAGCGGATCATGGCGCTGAAGAGGGACCGGGCGTTCCTCGCGCATATCGAAACGAAATACGGCAAGCCGGCGGTGGTCGCGATCGGCGGGGTGAAACCGCCGGACATGCATGCGTCCGCGTTTTGCGAGTGGTACGGAAAAACCAAGGAATCGGAGACCGCAACGCCGATCGGACCCTCGGGCTGCGTCGAGCCGGCGCTCGACCCCTGCCTGAAGGCGTTCATGGACGAGCGTCCAGATGTCGACGGCCGCGACGACGTGCGCCCGCTCGGATTGGCGGAACTGGTGACTGTCGAAGAGCGCTGGCTGGCCTACGTGCCTGGCGAAATCAGCGCTGTGGAGACTGTGCTCAAAGGCGAAGTGCGCAAGAAGAAAATCAAAAGCGCGAAATATTTCGAGGAGGCGACCGAGCGGATCAGCGAGGAAATCCGCGACCAGGAAACCGAGAACCAATCGAAGACGAAGCAGGATCTCAATTCGCAGATCGAAAGCGAGCTGTCCAGCCGATTCGAATCCGACATGAACGTCTCCGCGAACGGCACGGGCGGCGGCACCATTGGCGTGGTCAATCTGGAAGGCGGCGCCTCGCTGGGCGCCAACGTCGGCCTCGGCCTCGACACGTCGCTGAGCCAGACCAGCGAGTCGAAATTCTCGCAGGAAATCGTCAGCAAGGCGATCGAACGGACCAAGCGCGCCACGACCGAAGTGCGTCGCACCCGCGCCTACCAGTTGTACGAAACCCGTGACTTCCACGGCATCGACAACACTTCGGCGGATGCGAAGAGCTACAACGCGATCTATTGTTTTCTCGACAAGAAGATCTGCATCACCGAGCGCGTCTACGGCATCCGCAAATTCATGTCCGCCGAAATCGTCCGCCCCGGCGCCGACCTGATCGAGAAGGAGCAACGCAAGCGCCTTCTCAACCTCAACGACATCGGCCTGCCGCCGGTGTTCGATCTGCGCCCGAACGATATCCGGCCGGACAACTATCTGGCGCTGGTCGGCCGCCTGCATGCGTCGAACGTCTCGCCGCCACCCGCCAGCGTGATGACGCTCAGCCGCATCTACAAGACCGACATCACCAATGAAACCCGAGAGCCTAACGAGATCGACTTCAAGAAGATCGCCGATGTCCTGACCCCGTTCTTCGGCCAATACAAACGGTTTCTGATCCAGGACCAGATCGAAATCCCGGATGGCTATCGGGTCCAGGAGGTTCGGGTCACGGTCACTCACGGCAGCAACGGGGTCAGCATTCCGGCGCACCTGCCATTTTCGCTGTTGGGAGCGGCGATCTACGCCCTGCCGACTATCGGCGTGGCTTCGGTACCGCCCTATACCCTGTTCTATCTGCCGCTGGCGATCTGGCAAGTGATGTATGCGGCCTCTCCGTTCCTGCATTACAACGCCGATTCCTCCAACGTCACCATCAATATCGGCCATCAGACGGAGGAATCGCCCTATTTCTTCTTCGATCCCGATTTCCTGATCCGCGAGATCATCGACGCAATCGGCAGTTCTTCGATCGTGACCGAGGATCTCATCGCTTTTCTGCGCGAAAGGCTGACCGATCTCTACGCCGCCTTCACCTCGACCACGAACAACGGCGTCAGCGACGCCCTATTCGGGGTGACCGACGAGATCAAGGACAAAATCAACGATTTCATCGGTCAATTGCAGAACTGGCTGACGGACCTGGTGACCAACGTCATTCCGAACATAATCCCCGGCGGCAGCGGCAGCGGCAGCGGCCCTTCGTTGCCGCAGATGCCATCGCTGCCCACCGAGTTGATCGCGGAAATCCCCAAAGCCATCCTTGCGCCGTTCAAATCTTTCTTCGATGCGATCATCGAGCATCTGCAGGATCTGCTGCAGGACTCGCTGGGCGATCTGTTCGAATATTTCATGGCGATGACCGCGAACAACGACACCAAGGTGTTCTCGGGTTCGAAGGGCTTCACCGGCGCCCTGCCGGTGTCGTTCAACTGCATTGCGCTCAAACCCGGCGTCACCGTCAATCTGTCGGTGTGCATGGTGCGGATCGACGAACAAGCGCTCGACGCCTGGCGCCTGGAGACGTTCTCGCGGCTGAATCAGGCGTATTACCAACTGCTTGCAGATTACGAGGCCCGACGCGGCGCGCGCAGCCTCCAGGCCCGGCATCGCGATTCGCCTGGTCTGATGCGGCTGGAGGAGCATGAAACCCTCAAGACCCGGATCATCGCCGCGTTGCACGCCAAATACAGCGCCACGCCGAACGCCACGCCGACCCTGGACGAATTGCGCCTGTTCGAGCACGCCATCGACTGGGAAAACCTCAGCTATCGCATGTTCAACTACGGCCCCAGCGGAGCGCAGATCGCCTACGAGAAACTCGGACTGTTCGACGCCGCCGACGAGCGGCGCAAACAGTTTATGACCGCGCTATGGTCGCAGGCCATGATCCCGCTGCACGAGGACCGGCGCTTTGAGCAGGTCATGCTGCGCTACCTGGAGAGCGGCGTCGTCGATTTCGAGGCGGATCTGCTGTCGGCCCTGGACGACGGCAGCGGAAACCCGCTGGATGAGCTGACCGAAATCTATCGCGACCTTGTTCTGAAACGACAGCGACTGCCCGATGTCCCCGAAACCCATCGCCAGGAGATCATCCCCACCGAACTGGTCGTCATTTACGAACCCGACGGCAACGGACCGTATCCGGTGAATCCGGCCGGCTGCGGTTGAACGGCCTTGCGGTTCCGTCAATGAGACCCCTATCGACCGATGCGCTGAAATTCACCTCGGATTTGTCGACGGTCGTGCGCGATGGCAAAGCGTATCGCCGGCTCACGCTGCGCTATTACATCGACGACGCCAAGCGGAAAGCGAATCTCCTGCAGATCGACCTGGAGGACACCGAACCGTCGGCGACCGGCCAACCATTGCAATCGGGAGGGCCGCCGGAAGCGGTGGACCCTCTCCGCTTCTGTTCCATTTCCAACCGCTGGCGCAGCATTCGGCAAACGGCGATGCCGGATTCATGCGGGATTTCGCCGATATCGACCTGATCGTCTATTCGTCGGTGAAAGTCAGCGTGCGGCGTGACCTGAAGAACATGGAGCGTTTCCAGGCGATCGGCTTCGAAGGCGTAGCGGAGCACACCCGGCGCAAAGATGCGGTGCTGTCCCCCACCCGCCCCAGAATCAACCTGCGCCGGGTGCATGCATTGGCCCAAATTCCGTTGCAGGGCAGCCCTTTCCAGATCCAGAGCATCCAGCCCGAATTCTCGTTCTATGTCGATCGCCAGCGCCGCCCGCAATACACCATGCGGTCGACGCTGGCCGCCATGATCAAACACGGCGAATTCGCCGACGCCGACGCCTTGCTGCTCGCCAAGCGCACCTGGACGCGCGTGCTGTTCAGCGACGACTACACCGAATTCGTCTTCCTCGAAAGCACCTACCAGATCAGGGTGTACGATCAGGGTTTCGACGTTGTCGACGGCGATGTCGCGATCAACAACGAAGATTATGCGAATGTCGACCGGGCGATCATGCCGGAGGCGGCGCGATCAAAGCTGCATACCGCGGAACGCATGATCTCCAATCCCAAATATTTCGATTACGACTTCGCGTTCGATGACACCCGCTGGATAGGCGGTGACGGCTTCCAGCTCGAATACCGCACCGCGCTGAGCATAGCCAAATCCAGGGATGTCCATCTCGTCGGCACGATCGACCGCAATGTGCATTTCGACCGCATGACCAACGATCTGGTCGCCGGTTACGACCGTGGCCTTGGCAGGAGATCGCGCGGAACGAACTATCGCGACTATTTGCCGGCGCTCACTCTCAGCGACGAGCATGGCCGGCCCATCGAACGAGGCGACCTGGAAACCTCATGGCCGACGGCGGGCTATCTGTTCAACAAGAGCGCCGGCCAACGCGTTTTCGAGTTTCAAGCATCGCTCGCGATCGGCTTCACGCCGGTCCTCGGCGAACTGTTCGGCCTTTACGAGATGTACACCGCCCTGGTCCGCGACGAAGACGCCTTCGGCAACAGACTGACAGATTTCGAGAAGTGCCTGGTGATCGTCGCGGCGGTGCTGCCGCTGATCAGTTCGCAGACCCTGCGCGGCGCCGTCGGCGCGCTCGGCGACAGTGAGGTGCTGAAACAGTTTTTCCCGATGATCGAAGAAACCCTGCGCAACGGCCGTACCGAGCTGCGCAAACTGCGCTCTCTGCAGTGAACGGGCGCGACCGGCGATGGCTCTTTACCGCAATCTCGAACAAGCGATCGAAAAGCTCCGTTTGGCGATCAAATCGGCGGACGCGAACACCCAGATGATGGAAGCGATCGTCGCGCTCGCCCAGGTGAAGAAGCAGCTCAGCCGCGCCGAATGCAGGAAAATGTTCACGGAGTTGGTGCCGACCATATCCGCCACGGCCAAAACCCATAAGGAATTCAAATTTGCGATGCGGATGCTGCAGAAGGCATTCGACGCCGAGGTTCGCGGCAAGATGAAGTTCGCGAACGAGCTGGACTGGTTCCTCAGGAGCGAATCGAAACTGGTCGATGAACTCCGAACGCTGCTGGTCGGTATCGACCTGGACGATGTGCGCTTCCTGCTCAATGTCACCGGCGACCGGATGCTCAGCGCGTCGAACCTGGTGCGCAATGCGCATCTTCCGAAAGTCGCCAAGGGTTTCGATGCGTTGCTCCAGGCGAAAGACGCCAAGGCCCGTCTGGACAAGCTGCTGAAACCGTTCGTCGACAACGGCGTCATCGCAAGATTCCAGCAAACCGGGCTGATCAGCGATAAGGACTTCTGGAAAATCAAAGGCGGGATCACCGAGATTCTCAGCCAATCGTTGAAGCTGTCCCGCCTGGAGGAAATTCGCAAGACATTCCCGAACGCGGTGCTCATCGAAAATGTCATGGCGAAAACCAAACTGGCCAGGGACGGAACGCTCAATTCATCCAAATCTCCCTTGCAGATCTGGGACGGCGTCATCGCCGAAATCAATGGCTCGCAACTGATCATCCACGCCAAGTTCGAGATCAAATCCGGCATGCAGGGCTTCCAGCAAGGCATGGACCAGATTCTTGATACGTTCTATCGCCGTTTCATCTCTGCGGGTGACGAACTGCATCTCGTGCACAACGGCAAGAAGCATGTCTTCGTCAACAATCCCAATGTATCGGGATCCATCAAGGGGCTGGACAGCAGCAATATCCTGATCGCGCCTAAGGGCGAATCGTCGATGCTGCCGAATCAGCGCGTCGACTACGGCGATTTCGATTTCGACTACCTGCTGCTCAAGATCGACGATATCGAAATCGATCACTTCGATATCGAAGCGCTGGTGATGGATTTCCTGAAAGCCTATAAAGCCTGAGAACCCGCTCGCCCCTTCGTGACGCCTGTTTCCCGCGAAGCCCGCACAGGGGCTCAACAGCTTCCGAAGTTCGTCAGCGTTGGCTGTTCATTCCGCGGCGGCTTCCAGCGCGTCGGCCAGGCGTTGCACCGCGATCACTTCCAACCCCCTGTAGGCGCCGGCTTTCGGCGCATTGGCGGCGGGCACGATCGCACGCATGAACCCGTGGGTGGCGGCCTCCTTCAAGCGCTCTTCGCCGTTCGGCACCGGACGGATCTCACCGGACAATCCCACTTCGCCGAAAGCCACCGTCTTCGCCGCCAATGGCCGGTCGCGCAACGACGACAGCACCGCCAGCAGCACCGGCAGATCGGCTGCGGTTTCCTGCACGCGGATCCCGCCGACCCCGTTCACGAACACGTCCTGGTCGCCGACCATGATCCCACCGTGACGATGCAGCACCGCCAGCAGCATCGCGAGCCGGTTCTGCTCCAGGCCGACCGCGACCCGGCGCGGATTCGACAACGGCGACGAATCGACCAGTGCCTGCACTTCGACCAACAGCGGCCGGGTGCCTTCACGGGTCACCATCACGCAGCTGCCAGGCTGCGCCGTGCTGCCGCCGGAGAGAAAAATCGCGGAAGGGTTCGGCACTTCGCGCAGACCTTTGTCGGCCATCGCGAATACGCCCAATTCGTTGACCGCGCCGAAGCGGTTCTTGAACGCGCGCAGCACACGGAACCGACTGCCCGCATCGCCTTCGAAATACAGCACCGCATCGACCATGTGCTCGAGCACGCGGGGACCGGCGATACCGCCCTCCTTGGTGACATGGCCGACCAGGAAGACTGCGGTGCCGGTCTCCTTGGCGTAGCGCACCAGCCGTGCGGCGCTCTCACGCACCTGACTGACCGAACCCGGCGCAGCGCTGAGACTCTCGGTCCATAGCGTCTGCACCGAGTCGGCGACGATGACCTTGGGCCGCGCGCTGATCGCCTGTTCGAGAATGCGTTCGACGCAGGTTTCGGCCAAGGCGTTCAGGCCTTCGAGCGGCAGCCCCAACCGAGCCGCACGTCCGGCAACCTGCGCCAGAGATTCTTCGCCGGTCACGTAAAGCCCCGGCAGAACGCCTGCCATCCTGGCCATCGCCTGTAGCAGCAGCGTCGATTTGCCGATGCCCGGGTCGCCGCCGACCAACACCACCGCACCTTCGGCCAGCCCCCCGCCGAGCACGCGGTCGAACTCGCCGATGCCGGTGGAGGCCCGTTGCTCTTCGCGTTGGACCACGTCCTTCAGTGCGGTCACCCTGGGCGGATCGACCTTGCCGGCCCAGCCCGCGCGCCGCGCTGCGGGCGCACTGTTGGCGGATTCGAGCACGATCTGGCTGAGACTGTTCCAGGCCCCGCACTCGCCGCACTGTCCCTGCCATTTACTGTATTCCGCGCCGCATTCGCCGCAGACGTATGCGGTGCGGGTTTTGTTCACGGACTTGGCGGGGGATTTGCTCACGACAGCGCTCATACGGGCCAGCGCCTACTTTAGCCGCTCACCAGCGCAGGCTGCGAGAATCAAATAGCCGGCTTGGTCACGGCCTTCGTATCCGCATCGTGTGGCGATGGGCTCCGCCATAGCCATAACAAGCTGAGCAGCACGAATACCACCAAGCCCGTCTGCAACCAGATCCCGATGACGCCGGCAGCGGGCCATTCGCCGACGATAAGTGTCCATGCCGCGATTCCCAGCAGTCGTAGGCTCTCCGCCCATCGCCCCCACCCACGCGTGTCGAGCAAGGCCGCGATAGTCACCAGGCCGACAACGATGCCCCCGGCATAGGCAAGCGCAGGCAGCGTCTCCATCTGACGGAACGCGCCGAGGAAATGCACGCCCATCGCCAACACCAATACGAAATGGATGAAGGCGTAAGTTTTGACGGCGGCCGATACGGCGGGATCGTATTCCGGCCGATTCAAATCGAACCCGGCCTTGGAGACTTCCGCCCAGTTCTCGATCGGCGCCCATCCGGGCGGTTTCAGCCAGACCTTCAATTTGTCGGGCCAGCGTCGCATCTGCCGCGATGTCTGCAACAGCCCCCGGTACACGGCGAGATTGGCCCAGATCGGGTTCCAACTGTGCAAGGCGCCGCGCACGCCGTATACCGGCGGCTCGGCCGGGTCTTCCTCGATGAAGCTGTCGAACAGTCGATCCCAGAGAATCAGGATCCCTCCGTAGTTCTTGTCCAGATAAACCTCGTTCACCGCATGATGCACGCGATGATTGGACGGCGAGGCGAACACGCGATCAAACCAGCCCAGTCTGGGCACCAGCTCCGTGTGGATCCAGTACTGGTACAGCAGATCGATCACCGCCACCACCGCGAACACTTCCACCGGATAACCCAGCACCGCCATCGGCAGATAGAACACCCAACCGAGCAAAACCCCGCTGCTAGTTTGACGCAGCGCGGTGCTGAGATTGAAGCGCTCGCTCTGGTGATGGACCGCGTGCGCGGCCCACAACACGCCGACTTCGTGCCCGCAGCGATGCAGCCAGTAATAGCAGAAATCGTAGAGCAGCAGACCGCTGACCCAGACCCAGATGCTGTCCGCCGGCAGCGCGAACACGGCGATGCGATCGACCACCCAAGCATAGATGCCGATCGTCAGCACTTTGGCGAATACGCCGACGATCTGCGACAACGTGCCCAGGGCGATGCTGCTGATCGCATCGTTCATCCGATAGACCTTGCGACCGATCAAGCGCGCAAGCAACAGCTCGATCGCGATCAGCACGAAGAAGCCGGGGATCGCCAACATCATGATGCGCTCTGCCATCGCCATTGTCCTTTGGTCTTCGTCTTTCCTATCGCGTCTTTCCTACCGCACCTTTCCTACCGCGCCTCGACCGAGCGCGCGATGCACCATTGCGCGAAGAAATACGTCCCCAGCACCAGCAACGCTGCGGCCGGGATGCCGTCGGCGAATTTGTCCCAGGCCAGCAGGCTGTCGCTCAGCATGAAAAATATGGCGCCGATCGCGGCCAATCGTGTGCTATGCGGATGCGCGGACGCCAGCGTCGGCGTCCAAGCGCGCGCCAGCGCTGCGGCGACCATCAGGGTCAGCACCGCCACATAGGCCAGCACCGGCACTCGCAGAGCGGGTTCGATCCGCGGCAACAGACCGATCAGGTTGAGCGCCGCCACCACCAGCAGCAAAGCCAACGCCGCTCCGCGCGCTTTTGGCACGGACCTCGGCGCGAACACGGCGATGTAACACAGATGGGCGAGCAGGAATGCGACGAGACCCGGCAGGAACAGATCCCAGGGCAGCATGAGGCACACATCGCCGATCAGGGACAAGGTCATCCCGGCCGCGACCACCAAGCGATAACGCGGAGAAACCGGCGTCTGCTGCGCCAGCACGAGCCAGAGCAGCAATCCGGTGGTGAGCGGCTTGCCAACGTAATGCGCCCACTGCCATGCCCCTCCGGACCACGCCCCCAGAATGGCGAGAACGGCGGCGCTTGCGATCAGTGCGTTCGAGGCGCGACGAGACATGGGCAATCCACTTCGGGACTTGTCAGCATATCGTTTTGGCCAGCCTCGGTGGGCGGATCCTGCCTGTACGAACGATCGGACACGTCGCATCGACGAAGCAGAAGGATGCCACGAATACGAGCGCCCCGAATGCGAGCGGCGGCGTATCAACCATCGCCCGCTACGATCCGTGCTTGGTGTGAGACATCACGACCATGCCGGGCGGCAAAGGCGCGGAGCTTCGATGCTTTCGTTCGGGGTTCCCGGTTCGAGAGCGGTGGCGAACACTCGCATCACCTTGAGGCTTGGCGTATGACGACGCTCATACGGTCAAATAAGCATTGAGGCCGACCGGCGTGGCGACGATGTGTTGGTCGTCATCGCTAGGTCGTCATCGCTTTCGCAGCGCTGACCCGCCGTGACTCCGACATCGCGTGGCGCCGGATCTAGCGCCGGATGTGGCGCCGAAAGTGGTGCCGGAAATAGGATTCGAACCTACGACCTACGCATTACGAATGCGCCGCTCTACCAACTGAGCTATTCCGGCGATGCCTGGATAGGGCCGGGCGCATGCCCGGAAAGCCCTGAACCGAATTGGGATTTTAGGTTTTTCGGGGTTGGCCGGTCAATCGACCAATTGCACCCGCAACTCTTTAGGCAGGGCGAACACCATGTCCTCCGGCTCTCCTGACAATTCACGCAGGCCATCGGCGCCCAGATCGCGCAGACGCGTGATAACCCCCTGGACCAGGACATCCGGCGCGGAAGCCCCGGCGGTCACCCCGACATGACGACGACCTTCGATCCAGCGCGGGTCGATTTCACCGGCCCCGTCGATGAGATAGGCCTCCACCCCCTCGCGTTCGGCCAACTCGCGCAGGCGATTGGAATTCGAACTGTTCGGAGAACCTACCACCAGCACCAGATCGCATTGCGCCGCGAGTTCGCGCACGGCGTCCTGCCGATTCTGCGTGGCGTAGCAGATATCGTCATTGCGCGGCCCTTGCATCGCCGGATATTTGTCGCGCAAGGCCTGGATGATGTCGCGGGTGTCATCGACCGACAGCGTGGTCTGGGTGGTGTAGGCCAGATTGGCCGGCTGATCGACTTCGAGTCGACCGACATCGTCGAGATCCTCGACAAGATAGATCTTTCCGGCCGATGCCGAACCTCTCTTGGTTTCGGTCAGCCACTGCCCCATGGTGCCTTCTACTTCCGGATGGCCGGCATGACCGATCAGCACCACGTCGCGCCCGGCCCGGCAATGCCGAGCGACTTCCAGGTGCACCTTGGTCACCAGCGGGCATGTCGCGTCGAAGACTTTCAAACCACGATGTTCCGCCTCACGGCGCACCGCCTGCGATACGCCATGCGCGCTGAAGATCACGGTGGCCCCGTCCGGCACTTCGTCGAGCTCCTCGACGAAGATGGCGCCACGTTCACGCAGGTCTTCGACCACGAACCGGTTATGCACGACTTCATGGCGGACATAGATCGGGGCGCCGAGCGTTTCGATCGCGCGCTTGACGATTTCGATCGCGCGGTCGACGCCCGCGCAGAAACCCCGAGGATTGGCCAGGATGATTTCCATGGCGGCGATTATGCGCCCTTTCCCGAGCCCGGATCTTCACCTCGGGAGACCTCGGGTTTGGCGCCCGCACCGAACACGCCGAACAGAATCAGTCCGATCGCGCCGCCGACCAC
>SSEV01000198.1 GCA_008015095.1 Lysobacteraceae bacterium
GGCAACGTCATCCAGTGGACGTATTTCGGCAACCCCAACCAGATCTGGTGGGGAAGGTCGCGGGGCGGGACCGGCGGGTTCTCATTCCTCAACAAGTACAGCGGAAAGGTGTTGGATGTGGCCGGCGTGTCCACGGTCAGCGGCGCCAATGTCCACCAATGGGACGATGTGCGCGGCGCCAACCAGACATGGCTGCCGTCGTCGTCGGATGGAGTGTGGTGGACATTCCGGCCGAATCATGCGCCTGGGCAGTGCCTCGATATCAGCGCTGGTAACACCGCCGATGGCGCCAACGTGCAGCAATGGCAATGCAACGGATTGACGCCGCAACAGTTCGCGCTGACGCCGACACCGTAGCCGGGTCCGGGCGGCATGAAATGCCGGACGAATTTCGATCGAGATATCTGCAAGCAGCCAGCGCTGCGAAATTGCGGCGCAGGCATTCGTCATAAAACCGTCGTTGAATATGGAGATGAGTCATGCGCTTTAAACAATCGTCGTGCCTTTCGCTAATGGCCGCCGCCGTGATGCTGGGAGTCGCCGGCAATGCGGTCGCCGCCGAGGGTTTCGTGTTCGTGCACTACAACACCAACCCCTCTACTAACTATGCGTTCTATGCCTACGAGTATCGTTACGACACGGCACAGCAGAAGAGCCTGAAGTGTTCAAGCGCGTCGTGGAATTCGGCGCCAATCGTGGTGTCGTTCGGCGGTGCCGATGGCACCAGCACCGATGCGGTGGACGCCGACCTCGGCAGGCGGCTCAGCAATGCCTGTGTGCGCCTGGTCGCGATACAGGGGGCGAATGGTTACCTCACGGGAGCGCCTGCAATCAATTTGGCCAACAAGAACATGGCGCTCGATCGCGTTACGACCGGTGGGCAGAACATGGGCTTCGCCGTGAATAGCGTGATCAATCTGGCTTATTACAGCGGCGCCTCGCACGTGACCGTCAAGGGCGGAAGCGCGAGCGGCATCTACGGCGCGAAAGTGCTGGAACAGCGCTACGGTTCACTGGGAACCTATCCATGGACCAAGGTGCGCAGGTTCGTATTCGGCGGCCCGCCGACCGGCGATTTGACTGAAGCCTGTAAGTACACGGCCGACGGCAGCACCACATTGCAGGCGGCGATGACCGGCCATACCGGTTACGCAACCTGCAAGGATTATCTCAACAGCCGCAAGACGCTTGCCGGTACCTGGTGGGTTTATACGGCTACCCCGCTGTACACCGCGTTCAACGGGGCCCAACTTACACAGCTCAATAATTGGGGCGTCAAAGTGAATACCTTCGTCGGCAACCGCGACGAAATTTTCGGCTACGGTGTCGCTGGCCTGAATTGCGCGACCGCGCTCAACGGTTCCTGCTGGAACGGGCCGCAGGGCGTCGACAATTACCTTGCGGGTTCCGGCCTGACGGGTTCTTTAGGTGGCGTTTCCCGCAGAACCATCAATGACAGCAGGACCGCGAAGTTCGCCACCGCGACGTCGAACGTGACGTTCACCACGATGAACAACGCGACCCACGCCATTACCGGTCCGGTGGCCAATGTCGGCGTGTGCGATGTGATCGCCGAAGGCCGTTCCGGCGCCAATCCGGCGGCCTGCTACGACCCGGGCCGGATCACAGGCATCATCGACTCGGTGCAGAACAATACGATCTACGGATGGGCCTGCGCGAGCGGCAGCCCGTACTCGATCAGCGTACATGTTTATGTCGGCGGGTCAGCGGGCGTGGGCACGATCATCGGGGGGTATGCGGCAGCCAATGGCAGCGAAACCGCAGTCGCGAACGCCTGTGGTTCGTTCGGCACGGCGTACCGCTTCGCCATCCCGCTGTCGCTGTCCGTGCGACAGGCGCACGCCGGAAAGAGGATCTATATCCACGGTATCCACCCGACCGGCACGTATGCGAACGATCTGCTGTCGAATCCTGGTGTGTTCTCGGTGCCCGCTCCCTGATCAAACGATGTCCGCAAGGACAAATTTGGTCGCATGTGCGCGAATGCGATAACGATTCAGGCATCAAGTTCTTTTGGAGGCCGCGCCGGGCAGATGCATGTCCGGCGCGGGTCGGAAAACGCAAAGGATGCGTTGATAGCAACAACTCGCGTCGGTTCGGTCATTTTCCGATACGGCCGGGCCGGTTTGCCATGTCGTGCGGCGCATCCCTTGCCGTTGCTCATTCTGAATGGATGCCGACGACATGCCGGTTCCGGCGTTGTTTCTTGCATCCACGATCTTTGAAAAGGTGAATTCCATGAAGTGTCGCGTTTCTCTGTTGCTGGCTCTGCTGGTTCCATCAGTGGCGATTGCAAGTATGTATATGGACAAACCGGTGGTGTCGGTGACCGGCGATTCCTATACCCGCCGGACGATCTGCGCGGAATACAGCACATACGATTCCTGTGATTCAGCGGGCATGGTCAAGCACCAGTTGAGCTATTCGACCTACCTCAACGCGGTCACCAGATACCAGGTGGTGATGACCGATAACAGTGGACGTGGCGGCGATACGTGCCTGACCACGACGAGTAAATATACGAGTGGTCCCTGGGCAGGCCAGGTGCGTGGCATCAAGGATCAGGTCAGCACCAGGATCCTGAACCGTCCCTCCGAAGCGGTATCGATCCTTATCGGCATCAATGATGTGAATCTTTACGGCGTCACTGAGCACCAATTGAAGGAGTGTCTGAAAGCGTTGTATTTCAGCATCACGAACTCAGGGCGCAAAGTCGTGGCGATGACCTATCCGCCGGTGACGACGACGACAGGCGTCTGGATGCCGACAACCAGCGGTCTCACGGCCAGCTACAACGTCGAGATGGTGAACAGAGCAGTACGGGCTGCAGTCACCGAGCATAACGGCGCCACCGGCAGTCGTCCGCCGGTCTTCTTGGCGGAGACCAGCAGGGCTTGGGGCGCAGGCGCGGCTGCGAGCTTCACCGAGGATGGGGCGCATCCGAACATGGAGGGCGCCTTGTTGATCGCGAGAGTTTGGTTTTCAGACGTCTGCAAAGCAAGGTATCTCGCATGTAATCCGTAATCCTCCTCCATCCCGTAAGCGAGGTTGCGCATGCGACTGCCGCCGAACGGTTTCAGACCGGCGAAAGTCGTCGCACTCGTAAGCAGCCGAGGAATATCCCTCGGACATTGCGAACAACGACTGGTTACAGAACGAGCGATCTTCCGGGTCGTTTTTCAAGATCATCCATCCATGTTTCGGAGATTGACCAATATGCAACCGTTCAGCGTTGTGCCGCTGGCTATCGCAGCGGCGATAGCGTTCCCCGAGGTGACCTCCGCTTGTAATCCAGCGGAAATCGCTCCCTACGATGCCTACGATTCCCGGGTGTTCAATTGGCAGTACTATCTCAATCAGAATCCGGACCTGATTCCCGCCGGTCTCTACACCGAAGCGCAGGCGAAGCAGCACTGGTACGCCAACGGAATCTGCGAAGGGCGTTCGGCGCATCCGAATTTTCACAGCAAACAGTATCTCGCCGGATATTCGGACGTGAACACCCACTTCGGCGGGCGCCGTTCCGGCGCGATCCGGCATTACCTGCAGTCCGGAATCAGCGAAGGACGATACGGCTACAACCCCTATGAGGTGAACGGCCAATGGGGCAAATGGGTCGCGCGCAACACCCCCTTCAGCCCGCATAGCGCCGATCTGCTGACGGTTTCCGGCTCCACCCGAACCGCCGGTACGATCGACAGCGTTTTCTGGAAAGGCAAGGAGTACATCAACTCCTGGGACCATGGCCGGCAACTGCAGCCGGCGGTGTTCGTCAACGGCGACGGCATCTGCAACAACCCGACGATGGCCGGCGGCGACTACGACGGCGTCCAGCCCACCACTCACAGTACAAGAACGTATACCAATTCGAGTGGAAGCACCGTCGTTTCGAAAGTGCTCGCGGCGTACTGGACAGCGCCCGGGCAAATCGTGCCCAAATTCTATTGCCCTCTGCGCCCTGAAACATATCCGGGTTCAGGGCAAGTCAAAGCGGTCAATACGAAGCACACCTCGGATTACAAAATCGAAACCACCGTTACTGCCGGATACAAGTATCCGAACGTGATCAAGTACTACACCTACATCGTCATTCCGGAGTACGTCACCGGGCTGATGACGGAGGCGGTCACCGGCTACCTGCCGGGCGACATGTCTTACTTCTACGCCTACGACCTGGCCGGACAGAAGACGCTGACCGCCCTCAGCATCGATGCCGAGCAGAACAAGCCTTTGGTCGTTTCGAACGCAGGTGGAGACAAGGCCATGGGAATCTGGTCGCCGGGATTGCCGCAGCCGGGTCTGCCGACAGAGTTGTTGAAATACGGTTATGGCATCGGCCATCACCCCAGCTCGAATCCGATCGAGTCGACGATGAAATGGAATGTGGTGTATCGCCATGGCGCGGCGAATGCGGGCGCTGTCTACGGCTATACCACCTATATCGTCCTTGGAAGCAAGACCGAGGTCACCGGTCGAATGGACCAGATCTATACGGATTGGAAAAACGGTAGGCTGTGAACTCGCCGACTTCGCGACGGCCCAGGGCCGTCGCGATGCGGTCAGGGCTGCGGATACAGTGCGGAACGTTCAACGCACTGGCGCGCTGACGATCAATTCTTCCAGGTCGTAACCCATCGCTTGAGCGCGTGCCTTGAGATCATCAAGGCGTTCATGCGTTATATCGGGCGTGCGCGAGAGGATCCATAGATACTCTCGCCCGGGTTCGCCGACCATCGCCCATTGGTAGTCGGGATCGAGCGCGATCACCCAGTAATCGGCCCAGGTCAGCGGCAACCAGCCCAGCCAATCCGGCGCGAAGCGCACTTCCAGCCTGCCGGGTTGGTTCTCGACGCGGCGGGCGACGCCTTCGGCCGAATCGGTATCGCCATCCTCGGTCACGCAACTGTTGTGCACGCCGATCTGGCCGTCATCGCGCAAGGTGTAGCGAGCGATGATCGCGCGCGCGCATTTGCGCTGGAAAAACATCGGCAGCCGTGCGATTTCGTGCCATTCTCCGGCGTAACGGCTGATATCGAGCGTGTCGACGGAACTGACTTCTGCGCCGCGCGCCGGTGCGGCGACTGCGAGGCCGAACGCCAAAACGAGCATGGATCGCGCGAGCAGATGCATAAGCCCCCCCCGTGGCATGTCTGCGCCGGATCCTGCCGCCGGCTGCGAAGCCGATCATAGCGGGCGCACCTTAAAAACCCGTTTAGCGGCCGGAGCGCCATGGGGGCTTCAGGTTTGCATGACCGCAGTCGAGGCGCAGCCGCCGACCTTTGGTGGGCGATGCGTGCAATTGGGCGAGCCAGGCAGAACCGATCGCCCGCAAGCGGCCATGCTTATGTATGGATCTGTGCAGACCACCATCGGTGATGGACGGTGTAAGCTGGGGCGTGTTTCATTGGTTTTCTCCGCGGACAAGGCCTGGACCGTCGCCGCCGTCGCCGGCCTCGGCCAGATCGCGAATTCGCGTCATCGTGGAGAAGGCGCCGTTTCGACCTGCTTCAGGTGCACAATCTGCTGTCTTGGCGGGCGCATCTGCGCGCCCTGCATGCGTTGAAGGACGCCAGCGCTTCGTCGGTAGCACCGCTTCGGACAACCGACGCCACGGCGGAATGGAACGGATCATGCGTAGCAAGCCGTTACACCTCGTGCAATTCGGCTAGAACTTGCTTGATCGCGAGGCCGAACGCCGTCTATTGCCGCTGGCGCATGAACGCGCATCGCGGTGATCTGCAGCCGTCCATTCCGTTAGGTCGAACGCATTCGGCGACTGGCAGGTAAGCCCTTGCCTCCGTTTTGCCGCCGAACTGGGCTGCGTTTGTCGGGTGACATTGCGGTTGAAATTCGTGAGTACGCACCCGGGGGGGCTGCGTAGTCCGGGCCGCCAGCAAGGTCGCGCTGATGCGCGAGAACCTGGCCGCTGCCATGCCCCGTTGCCGGTTTGCGCGTGGCCGATTCCGTTATCGCTGCTGTCCGATCTGGCCGTGCTGCGCGGTTTGCACAGCCCTGAATTCTTGGCATTGGCGGCAGGGGAGGACTGCTTGCGATTTCGGCAGCGGTCTCGCCGATGATCGCGGTTCGCGTATCGCGTTCCGGATGAGCGGTGTCGGCATGGCGACCGGCCGATCGCGGCGCGATTTTCTTGACTTCACTGGATCTCTGTAATGTAGTGTGGTCTTCCCACGGATCGGAACGATGCATGCGCCCGAACACGGATCAGGACGAGAACTCCGAGGCGCGAACGACATTGGCGTCGGAAGCGGCGTTCGAATGGGCCATGCGCGCCTGCGGCGTCGAGGTGCCGGAGGATCTGCGCGGTGGCGCACTGTCTGTCTATCGCGAACTCACGCGTATGGCGGTGTTGCTGCGTCAGCCGCGTGAGCCCGAAAGCGAACCCGGGTTCGTGTTCCGCATCGAGGATTTCGTGCGCGCGGAGCGCGCGTCGGAATGAGCGCGTCGTCGCATACGCTTTCGGTGCTCGAAGCCGGCGCCGCGCTGCGCGACGGCGCGATGACTTCGGTTGGGTTGACCACCGACGCGCTCAATCGGATCGAGCGTTTCGATGAAGGTCTGCATGCGTTCGTCACGGTATTGCGTGAGCGTGCGCTGCTCGCCGCTGAGCGTGCCGATCGCGAATTCGCGCAAGGCCTGGACCGGGGGCCTTTGCATGGCATTCCTTACGCGTTGAAGGATATTTACGACGTGGTTGGAGTGCCGACCACCTGCAATTCCAAGTTGCGTCTCGACCATCTGCCTGCGGCCGACTCTGAAGTGGAGCGGCGCTTGCGCGAAGGCGGCGCGGTGCTGCTCGGCAAACTCAACACGCATGAATTCGCGATCGGTGGCCCCGGGTTCGATCTGCCGTTTCCTCCCGCGCGCAATCCGTGGAACCCCGATCATTTCACTGGCGGTTCCTCCTCTGGCAGCGGCGTGGCGGTCGCGGCCGGGTTCGTGCGCTTGGCGATGGGCAGCGACACCGGCGGTTCGATCCGCTCGCCGTCCTGTCACTGCGGCGTGGTTGGTCTGAAGCCCACCTACGGGCTGGTTTCGCGCCGCGGCGTGTTCCCGTTGTCGTACTCGCTTGATCACTGCGGGCCGATGGCCTGGAGCGTAGAAGACGCGGCGATCGCGTTGGGTGTGGTCGCCGGCTACGATCCGGCCGACCCAAGCAGCGTCGAGCGTCCGGGCGAGAATTACCGCCGCGATCTCGGTCTCGGCGTCGATGGCCTGCGTATTGCTTACGCGCGCGATCTCTTCGCCGACGTGCCGGGCGTCTCGTCCGAGGTGATCGCCGCGATCGATACTGCAGCCGAGACCTTCGCTGGGCTCGGTGCGCAGGTCGAACAGGTGAGCCTGCCGGATTTCGAATTGTTCAAGGCCTGCGGTCGCATCATCATGTGCGCCGAAGCGTTCGCGATCCATGAGCGCGAATTGCGCACGCGGCCCCGCGATTTCGGCCGCTACACTTTTCAGCGCATCGCGCCGGCCGGCGGCTTGACATCGGCCGATCTGATGCAGGCTTTCCGTCTGCGCCGCGAGTTGACCGTGGCGGTGGACGCAATCTTGCGGCGATACGATCTGATTCTCACGACTTGCGGGCTCTCTCCAGCGCCGAGGCTCGATGAATTCCCGCACGACTGGCCGCCGCCCTCGATTGCCGTGGCGGTGCAGACGGTGCCGTTCAACGTCAGTGGCCATCCCGCGCTCGCGCTGCCGGCCGGGTATTCGCGCAGCGGCATGCCGCTCGGAATGCAATTGGTCGGCCGCGCCTTCGACGAAGCCACGGTCCTCCGTGCGGGGGCCGCGTTCGAAGCGCGACACGGCGGTCGCTCGCACCCGATGCTCGTGGAGCGCGCCGTATGAACGCCGATCGTGTTGCGCTGGTAGGCGGTGGGCCTCTGTGTGTGTATGCGCTGGAGAGGCTGGCCGCGCTGTTTCGCGCGCAACCGCCCGCGGCGCCGCTCGAGATTTCGGTATTCGAGCGCAGTGGCGAATTCGGCGCTGGTGAAACCCACAGCGGCGCGCAATCGCCGACCAGCGCGCTCAACCGCGTCGCCAGCCAGATCGCTTTCGCCGCCGACGAGAGTCATCCGGAAGCGGTGGCTCTGCTGCCGAAGTCGTTGCGGCCGACGTTCTATGAATGGGCACGCGAAAAATTCCAGCGCGACGGGGACACGTATTTCGACATGCGTCCGGAAGACGTGCCCGCGCGTTGCCAGCATGGCATCGCGCTACGCGATATGTTCGGCCGGTATGTCGCTTTGCTGCGGGAGATCCCGGGCGTGCGGGTCGAGCTGCGTGCAGAGGAGGTCGTGGACGTCGAACGCGTCGTCGAGGGCGAAGGAGCGGGGTTTCTGTTGCATGCGGTTAACGGCGATGCCCAGCGCGCGTATCGGGCGGATCGCATTCTTTTCGCCACCGGGCCGGCACGGCGACGATTCGCCTTGCCGCTCGCCGCTTCTGCGCCGGGCGCGCGTACGCCATGCTACGTGCCGCACCCCTATCCGTTGCATCTCAGTTTGGACGAGTCCGCAGTACCTCCGGGATGCCGCCTCGGCGTGCTTGGCCTGGGGCTGACCGCGATCGACGCCATGCTGTTTCTCACCGAAGGTCGTGGCGGGCATTTTTTCGACGACGGCAACGTGTTGCGCTACGCGCCAAGCGGGCGCGAGCCGGCGCGGATCGTCGCCGCCAGCACCAGCGGCATGTTCACCTGGTGCCGGCCGCGCAACGAAAAGGCGTTGGACGGCAGCGGTCAAACCCATACCCGCCGCGAGCACCAGGGCGTATTCATATCCACGGACGTGGTGGACGCTTTGCGCATGCGGGTCGGCCGTCCGGCGCTGATCGGTTCCGAGACCGTGCGGCAGCTTGATTTCGACCGTCACATTCTGCCGCTGATCGTGCTGGAGATGGCCTATCTCTACTACGCCACCGCGTTCGGCGCCGATTTCGCCGCGCGCGCGCGCGAAGCCGTCGCGCATGCGCATGCGCGGTTCCTGCAGGCGCCCGATGCGATGCCGGTCGAGGCCGCGATCGAGGCGTTGCTCGCGCCGGTGCAGGAAACTTTCGCGGCATGGCCGCGGGCCGTATCCGGGCGTGAATCGACGCCGCGCTTCGATTGGCGCGCGATGTTCGAGCCGCTCGGCGCCGGTGTTGGCGCCGACGACTGGCACGAGCGCGTGGTCGATTTCGTGCGCCGTGACAATCGGGCCGCGCTGGAGGGCAATCTGCACAATCCGATGAAAGCCGCCTGTGATGGCGTCTGGCGCGACCTGCGTCCGGTGCTGGCGCAGATCGTGGATTTCGGCGGACTGACCGCCGAATCGCATCGACGCTTCTGCGAAGTGCATTTCCGTCGTTACACGCGCATGTCCAATGGCACCGGTCCGACCGCGATGCGCAAGATCCAGGCTTTGCTCGAAGCGGGACTGATTGATGCCGCCGTCGGACCGAGCCCGCGCATAGAGTATCTTGCGCAGACCGGTGGGTTCCGCATGGTCGGTGAGCTCACTATGATCGAACGAACCGTCGACGTGCTGCTGGAAGGTCGAGTGCCGGTGTTCGATCCGGCGCAGGAAGCCGGCCCCCTGTACCCGAACCTGTTGCGTCGCGGGTTGATCCGTCATTGGCGCAATCCCGGTCCCGACGGCGCCGATTATTTGCCGGGCGCGATCGACGTCAATCGCCGTTTCCATCCGATCGACGCTGCCGGACGGGAAATACCCGAGCTGACGTTCTTCGGCGCGCCGACCGAGGGCGTGGCCTTCTTCCAGCTCAGCGCCGCACGGCCCTATGCCAATAGCCCGGTGCTCAATTTGGCGCTGCGCTGGGCCAACGAGACCGTCGCCGCGCTCCGCGCCGCGCACATGCCGGCGACAACCTAGAGGTGTTCGACAATGCCTCTGGCGGTGTCTTCCTACGAACATCTGCAGGCGTTGGCCGATCGCGACGATGTATTGCTATTGGCCTGGACAGTCGACGAACAGGCATGTCTGGGCGCTGATCTCCCCGAGGTGCTACGCGCCGAAATCACGCGCCAGCGCGAGCATGGCGAAGCCTTCGCCGCCGGACCGGAATCCGACCCTCACGGCGAAGCCGTGTTGCGGCCGACACTGGTCGAGCGTTTTTGGCCCGCATTGGCTGGCGAAGGCTGCAGTGTGACCTGCGCCGCCGGGGTGAATGCGCTATTGCACGGATTGTCGGCTTTGGCCGCGTCCGGCGCGGTCTGGGTGATTGGCGATGCCTATCCGGATTATCCGCACTGGGTTGGGTACGCACGCGGGCATTGCCGGCATGCCCCGACGATGGTCGCGGGGCAGAGTTCGTCCGCGGCGGTCGCGGCGCATATTGATCGCGCTCGCGCCTGCGCTGCCGCCGTCGTGTTAATCGACCGTCCGAATCTGGGCGGCGTCGATCTGCCATTGGACGCGGTTTGTGAATTAGCGAATGCATTGCGCGTGCGGGGGACGGTGGTGGTGGTCGACGAGTCCTACGCCAACTATCTCGCACCGGATTTCAGCGCCGCAACGCTGCTCGCTGAGGCGCCGAATTTGTGCGTGCTACGCGGGTTGTCCAAAGGGTATCAACTCGGTAGCCTGCGTCTGGGCATCGCGCTTGCTGGAGCGCGGGCGACGGCCCGGGTCCGCGCCGCGATTGTGCCGGCGCAGGTCTCACCGTTGTCGTTGCGATTGGCGCGAGCGGTGCTTGCGCTAGGCGATATCACGATGCCATTGCGTGAGCGGGTGGCCGAAAACAAACCACAGATGATCGCCTGGCTCGCCCGGCTGGGGATCGATGCATTGCCGCTGGCCTCGCCGGTGCCCTATCTGTTTCTCGACGATCTCGAAGCGGCGCCCCGATGCCTGGAGGCGCGCGGCGTGATCGGCAAACGCCAACCGTATTGGTCGGCGGACAGCGGCCAAATCGCCTATCGCTACCGCTTGAGCGTGCCGCTGGCGCCGCACCGACGCGACGATCTGCGCTGCAGGCTCGCGACAGCATGAACGTCAAACCCTTGTGGCGGACGAAAACGAGCGCAGACCCGTGCCGACTGCGCTGGAGGTGCAGTCCGAATAGCGATATTCGTGGAGCGAATCGCCGCAACTGCGTACACTTCAATCATTTCCGTGGTCGCATCGCGCAGGGATGAACGGGATGCCCTCTTTGCCAACGACACCCGAATCCGAGTCTTCATCCTCGTTGGCGAGCCAGGCTTCGACATCGGTCGCGCAGGTTCTGGTCCTGCCATCGCCCGATCCGCCACCGATGCTCGCGGGGCAGGTCGATGCGACGCGCGCATGGACCGGCGTGCGCCTTGATCCGGCCCGATGGCGTGTCGCACTGCCCGAGGACGTCGTCGCGGAATTGCGTCGCGACGCGGATATGCTCGATGCGCACGCGCCAATCGCCGAAATGCCAGCGCCTTCGGCGGCGGAGGCGCCCGCCTGCGTCGCGTTTGCGAAGGCGCTGCGTCGCTCTGTGGAGCGCGCGCCGGGTTTCGTGTTGATCTCCGGCCTGCCTCTGCAGGAATGGGGCGATGAGATTGCGATTCGTGCTTTCTGGCGTCTGGGACGACTGTTGTCGCGGCCGGTCGCGACCAAATGGGATGGCACGATGCTCTACGACGTCGTCGACACCGGCAAACGTTTCGGTGCCGGAGTGCGCGGTTCGGCGACCAATGTCGAACTCTCCTTCCACACCGACAACGCTTTCGGTCCGGCGTTGCCCGATTTCGTCGGCCTGCTGTGCGTGCGGCCGGCGCTTTCCGGCGGGGTCAGCCGGGTCTGCAGCTTGTATACAGTGCATGAGGCGCTACGTCGGCGTGATCCTCGCCTGCTGCAAAGACTTTATCGCCCCGCTTATTACGACCGCCAGGCCGAACATGCCGCGGACGCGCCGCCGACTATGCGTGCGCCGCTGTTTGCTTACGATGGCGAGAAGTTGTCGGCGCGATTGACGCCGAATCTGATCCGTCGTGGATATGCGCAAATCGGCGAACCGATGGACGCCGCGCTCGCCGAGGCGATGGAGGCGCTGGAAGAGGTATTAGCCGACCCGGCGTTGTCGGGAGAGTTCGCGATGCGCGCCGGAGACATGCAGTTCCTCAACAACCATTGGATCGCGCATTACCGCAGCGCTTTTCAGGACATGCCTGAAAAAGGCGACGATCTCGCGCGTGGACGCCGCGTCATCCGGGTCTGGTACCGTGACTGCGGCAGCCCCGCGTACGACGGCTAGACCAGACGGGGCCGCGCGTTGGCCCGGACATGCGATCAGGCTTCGGTGATGGTCAATCCGTGGGAATCAGCGGAAAGCGCGGATGATCCAAAGGTTTGTCCAATTCCAGGCCCCAGCCGTCGGTGCGGTGATTGGGGGCGCCGGTATAGCGCGCGCTGGGCGGCAGCCATTGGTTGGCGTAGACCCAACGCGGTTCGTCGGTGATGTTGGCCGGCGCGTAGTGGATCACCGCCAAGTTGTGCACCGTCGCGTCGCCCGCACGCAAATCCAGTGGCGGCGATTGGGTGAAACGCTCCAGCACGTCGGGATGGTCGTCGATCAGGGAGACGCCGTCGTCGCGGTTGAGAAAGCGCCCGTAGAGACCGGAACGGTGTGAGCCGTTGAGAAAGCGCATCGTGCCCATTTCGGGCGGGCAGTCGATCAGCGGCACCCAGATCGTCAAAGCGCCTTGACGATCGAGCGGATGATGCGGCAGATCCTGATGCCAGGGGGTCATCGTGCCATGCTCCTTCGCAGGCACCTTGACGAAGATGTGATCGAAATAAAACCGCACCGGCCCGCCCATCAATCGTGAAGCCACCCGCGCCAGCGCGCGCGAATGGCTCAATTCATGGATCCAGGGGTCTGCATGCGAAGGGCCGTCCCAACGCGAATACCAACCATACTCGTCGGGAATGCGTTCGTTGGGGTCGAGCCGGCTGACGGTTTTCGGGCGTTCGCCCATCCGGCCCTTGGCCCGCTCCAACAGCCCTTCCACCGCCCACGGCGCGAACAGTTTTTCCAGCTTGACCCAGCCGTTTTCGCGGTAGTGGGCCACTTCCTCGTCGGTGATTTCGCGAACTCCCGGAAACGAAGGCGCATGCATGCCAGAACCCTCCTTGGGACGTCGTAACGAGAGCCATTCTAGAACCTCGGCGACGCGATTTCATTTCCCGAATCGGTATGCCGTGCGCCCTACGTCTTCCGGTCGGGGATTACCCGGGCCGTACGCTGCCGTGCGTGCATGAACAGCGGAGGCGAGTGCGACGGATCAATGCACTTCGCGGCGTCTCACGCGCCACGAGCGCATGCCGTCCAAGGGCGGCGATGCGAGGCCGAATGCGCCACGCAAAAACAAAGGGCCGCGCTCGCGCGCAACCCCTTGTTTTGAATCTTGAATTTTGTCACCGAATGACAACCTCAGAGTTCGGTGGTGGCCGGGGAGGGAATCGAACCCCCGACACGGGGATTTTCAATCCCCTGCTCTACCAACTGAGCTACCCGGCCAAGGCGAGCGCGGAATGATACGGGCAGGCGGGTGGCAGGGCAAGCCGGATCCTCCCTGAATGCTGGACGGGCGAAGCCTTGCATGGGCTCGCTGGCGGTGCATCATCGTCGGAGCTGGCGGTTCGAACATGCCGCCGTCATCCATGCAACACAGACCCGCTCCTGTTCCGAGGTCGCCATGAAGATGAATACGAAGTTGTTCCTTGCGCTGCTGATCGCGGCTGTCGCGTTGACCGCCTGCGCCAGTCGTTCCGGTCTGCGCGACGCCGAACGTCTCGCGCTTTATCGCGCGCATGCCGGTGAGCCGGTCGACAGCATCTATATGCCGGGCCATTACAACGGTTGGACACCGCTGGATGGCGGAACGTTCGCGCTCTGGACCCGTCCGAGCCAAGCCTGGCTGATCGAGCTCTACGGACCGTGCACCGATATGGGATATGTCGACAAGATCAGGATCGAGCAGCCGACCGGCAGGCTGACTGCGCGCTTCGACCGGATCCATGTTGGCGGCGCCGGCCTGATGCCGTTGCAATGCACGATCCGTGAGATTCGGCCGCTTGATATCAAGGCGATCCGGGTCGCGGAGAAGAAGGCGCGTGAAGACCGTCAGCGCGCGGGATCTTCAGGCACGTAACCCAGCGGCTTCTCGGCGCCGCCGCCGAACAGGAATTTCTCCATCTCGCCCTGCAGGAACTTCCTGTGTTCCGGGTTCATGGGCGAGAGCCGGTTCTCGTTGATCAGCATGGTCTGATGAGCCAACCATTTGGCCCAGGCCTGTTTGCCGATGCCGGAGAATACGCGTTGTCCCAGTTCGCCGGGCCAGGGCGCGAAATCAAGACCTTCGGTATCGCGCTGTTCGTATTGGCAGAAGACGGTGCGGGCCATGTCGGGGACTCAGGTTTGTCCTAGGAGTGTGCGGATTGGGGCGGGAATGCCGAGCGCGTCAAGATCGTCGCGCGAGACCCAGCGCAGGTCTGAATTGTCGCGCACCGCGTCGCGCAAGGCGACTGCGCACCAGCGCAGGGGCTGGATCCGCAGCCTGTAGTGGGTGAAACCATGATGGACGATATCGAGAGCGGTGGCGTCGTCGTAATGCCCGTCGCGCAGATGCGCATCGAACCAGGCGCGCGCATGGTCGTGATCTTCCGCTTCCGGTAGTGACCATAAGGCGGCCCAGATGCCGGTTGGCGGACGACGTTGCAACAGGACGCGACCTTCCGCATCGCGTAGCAGCATCACGACACAGGCGCGCTCCGGCATGGGTTTGCCCGGTTTAGGCGTCGGCAGTTCCGCGACCCGCCCTTCGCGCAGGGCTTTGCAATCGTTCTGCAGGGGACAGAGCACGCAGGCCGGATCGTGTCGGGTGCATAGCGTCGCGCCGAAATCCATCTGCGCCTGTGTGTAGTCTGCGATTCGGGCGGTGGGCAGCAGGGATTCGGCGATCGACCATAGCCGTTTCTCCGCGGCAGGGGCTCCGGGCCAGCCGTCGAGGCCGTAAATCCTGCACAGCACGCGTTTGACGTTGCCGTCGAGAATCGCGAAACGCGCATTCCAAGCCTGGGCCAGGATCGCGCCCGCAGTGCTGCGCCCGATGCCGGGCAGGTCGCGCAGCATGGCGGGATCGCGAGGTAATTCGCCTGCGTGCCGCTCCACACAGTGTTTCGCCGC
The DNA here is from genome assembly GCA_008015095.1 of Lysobacteraceae bacterium. GTDB lineage: Bacteria > Pseudomonadota > Gammaproteobacteria > Xanthomonadales > Xanthomonadaceae > Lysobacter_I. The sequence continues at coordinate 15,202 of SSEV01000198.1, forward strand.
TGCGTGCAGATTGCGCGCGCGCGCGTAGTACCCCAGTCCCGACCACAGCGCGAGGACATCGTCGAGCGGCGCTTCCGCGAGCGCTTGCATATCGGGCAATGCGCGCACGAACCGTTCGAAGTAGGGGATCACCACGCGCACCTGGGTTTGCTGCAGCATGATTTCCGACAGCCATACCCGATACGGCGTGCGCGGATGTTGCCAAGGCAGATCGTGACGCCCGGAAACATCGAACCAGGCGAGCAGCCGCTCGGCGAAACGCGGGTCGGGCGGAATCGTCTCCACGCCATTCATGGGAGCCCCCAATCCTGCCGTGACGGTTCAGGGCACATCGGGGTCTTCCAGTTCGATCTCGACGCCTTCCAGCGTAGCGCCGGAGATCAGCAACGCGGGGCTGCGCAAATGCCCATCCATCGGCGGCAGCGGCGAGCCGTCGTCGCGTTCGCTCCAGGTTAGGACGTCGTAGAGCCTGAAGCGCGCGTCGAATTCGGTCGTGTCGCGGCGCAGGCGCAGGCCGGCCACGCCGGAGAGATCAGGTTTTTCGGCGTAATGCAAAGCGAACGGCAGCGGCGAGCGCGAGGAC
>SSEV01000169.1 GCA_008015095.1 Lysobacteraceae bacterium
CCTCAAGGGCGGCGTCTTTTTCGACGTACTTGCGGTACTCGTCCAGCGTGGTCGCGCCGATGCAGTGCAGTTCGCCGCGGGCCAGCGCGGGCTTGAGCATGTTGCCGGCGTCCATCGCGCCCTCGGCCTTGCCCGCGCCGACCATGGTGTGCAATTCGTCGATGAACAGAATGATCTGGCCTTCGTTCTTGGCCAGGTCGTTGAGCACCGCCTTCAGCCGTTCCTCGAATTCGCCGCGGTATTTCGCACCTGCGATCAGCGCGCCCATGTCCAGCGAGAGCACGCGCTTGCCGCGCAGGCCCTCGGGCACCTCACCGTTGACGATGCGCTGGGCCAGTCCCTCGACGATCGCGGTCTTGCCCACGCCGGGCTCGCCGATCAGCACCGGATTGTTCTTGGTCCGGCGTTGCAGCACCTGCACGGTGCGACGGATCTCCTCGTCGCGGCCGATCACCGGATCGAGCTTGCCGGATTCGGCGCGCGCGGTGAGATCGATGCAGTATTTCTCCAGGGCCTGGCGCTGGTCCTCGGCATTCTCGCTCTGCACTTTCTCGCCGCCGCGCATCGCGTCGATGGCGGTTTCGATCTTTTGCTTGTTCGCGCCGACGGCCTTGAACGCGCGGCCGGCATCACCGTTGTCGTCGAGCAAGGCCAACAAAAACAATTCACTGGCGATAAAGGCATCGCCGCGCTGTTGCGCGAGTTTATCGGTGACATTGAGCAAACGCGCGAGATCATTGCCGACGTTGACGCTACCGGCCTGTCCGGAGACTTTTGGCAATTTTTCGAGGCTCTCGCCCAGACGCTCGCGCAACAACGGCACGTTGACGCCGGCCTGGGCCAACAACGGCCGCGTGCCGCCCCCCTGCTGATCGAGCAAAGCAGTCAGCAGATGCACGGGTTCGATGACATTGTGATCACGCCCCACGGCCAGCGACTGGGCGTCGGCGATGGCCTGCTGGAAGCGCGAGGTGAGTTTGTCCATGCGCATGAGTGGACTCCGGACTCGTAGGGGGCGGCGATGCCGCGATACCTCCGAGGTAGGGGTCCGATCGCGCGATTCAAGCCCCATGGCGCGCACCACGACGCGACAGTCCCGCCGAGCGATCAAAAGCGCGTTTCGCCGCGCTCCTGGGTTACGGGCATTCCTGGCCGCCCCTTCGGGCGGCTTTCCGATCGTTTATAGCGCCGCTAGCGCTTCTTTCGCTTCTTTCATCTTGGGATCGAGCTTGAGCGCAGCCTGAAACTCATCGCGCGCCTCGTCCTTGCGTCCGGCCTTGGCCAGGATCTGGCCTAATCGGTAATGGGCATTCTTGGGCTGGGGATCTTCGTTGCCGCGCGGCATCCTGAGATACGCGCGCAGGGCGGCCTCGCCTTCATCGAGATAGCGACCGGATTCGGCGGCGAGACGCCCAAGCTGATATTGGGCCTTGTTCGATTTGGGCGCCTGCCCGATCCAAAACTTGATCGCGGCATAGGCCTCGGCCCAGCGCTTAGCCTGCTGGTACAGCACGATCAGTTGCAGGCGCAGGCGCTCATCATTCGGTTTGGCTGCCGCCGCTGATTCAAGGAACCCGATCGCCTGCGCCGGGTTTTTCTCATGCATCGCGATGCGCGCCTGTGCAGTGAAGCCTTGGACGCGGTCGTATCTAGCGATCGCCGCGGCCTGCGTGCGCGCCTTGCCGACGCCGCCGCCCATCGCGCTCGGGGCCTGAAGGTAGAACTCGATCAGGGCATTGCGCGCCTCGATCAACGCAGGATCCAGTTGAACGGCCTGCTCGAACGCATCACGCAGATCCGGAGCCAAGCTCATCTTGCCGATCATGCCGACTTGACCGATGCGGTTGCCCAGTGCATTGCCTAGCCAGAAAAAAGCTTGCGCGTTCTTCGGCGCCAGCGCGGTCGCCTTTTCGCCCGCGTTCACCGCCTTTTCGTACTGCCCCGCATAGACGCGCGCGCGGGTCAACGCGACCCAGGCCTCACCGTTCGCAGGCTCGGCCTTCACCAGGGATTCGGCCGCGGCCAATGCGGCAGGCGCGCGCTTTTCCAGCAGCGACTGCACCTCGGGCAAGGTCGCCGCAGTCGCGCTGGATACGGCGAATACCGCGAGCAAAGCAAAGAACGGCATGAACGGTGATCGACGCATAAACCACTCGCTGCGGCCAGGAACGGCGACTGTAACAGCCGGGCGTCGCCGCAATCGGTATGCGGAACGGCATTCCGCGATCTCTCGTTCACCCGGCGTTCGCGTAATCGACAGCCTGTCTCCTTTCTCCGCAGCCGCTATCATCGCGGCATGCGGATGTTCCGGGTTCTTGTTCTCGGCGGTTACGGCGTCTTCGGCGGGCGCATCGTGCGTGCGCTCGCGGCGGACGCCGATCTGCACCTGCTGGTCGCCGGGCGGCGGAAGGATCAGGCCGAACGGTTTTGCAAAAGCCTGTCGCAACCACGGGCGACGGTCGAAGCGATCGCGCTGGATACGCAATCGCAGGACTTCACGCAACGTCTGCATGCGGCGCGGCCCGATCTGGTCATTGACACTGCGGGGCCCTTCCAGACGCGTGTTCGTGCATCGCCGAGGGAGGAGGCGCTATCGGAGACATATGGCGATTGCGAACCGGACGCAGCGACTCATGGCGTCGCGGGCGCTGCGCTCGCCGCGGGCGCGCATTACGTCGATCTTGCCGACGATCGAGTATTCGTGCGCGGCGTCGCCGCACTGGATTCGGCTGCGCGGGCGGCGGGCCGCTGGGTCGTCTCCGGCGCGAGCAGCGTGCCAGGACTGAGCGCGGCGGTCATCGAAACAGTGCACCAGCGGTTTTCGCGTATCGATGCGATCGACACCGCGATCTGCCCCGGCAATCGGACATCACGAGGCTGGGCCACCACTCAGGCCATCCTCAGTTACGTCGGCAAGCCCTTCCCGATTCTGCTCGACGGCAGGCGTCACAGTGCATACGGCTGGCAATCGCTACGGCGCGTGCATATCGAGGGTATCGGCGTACGCTGGACCGCGCGTTGCGAAGTGCCCGATCTCGACCTGCTGCCATTGCGCTATCCGGAATTGCGCAGTGTGGATTTTCGCGCCGGCCTGGAATTGCGGCGCATGCATTTCGGGCTGTGGCTGGGCGGCTGGGCGGTGCGGATCGGCTTGCTACGCAGTCTGCTGCCCTGGGCGCGGCCGCTGTTCGCGCTGAGCGAACGCTGGCAGGACATCGGCAGCGACACCGGCTTCATGCGCGTCGTCGCATGCGGACTAGACCATCACGCCCGGCCGTTGCGGATCCAATGGACCATCATCGCGCGCAATGGCGATGGCCCACAGATTCCTGCGACCGCGGCCGTGGTGCTGGCCCGGAAACTCGCGCGCGGCGCGTTGCCCGGCGGCGGTGCGCGGCCATGCCTGGATCTGTTCACTCTCGACGAATTCATCGCTGCGCTGGATGGTTTCGCGATCGAGACCCGATTCGACGATTGAATATCGCCGAAGCCAACCGCAGGGATGGTCAAAACACACGAGTTCCGCAGGCTCCGCACCCGTTGTCGGCGCTCCGGCGGGGGGCGCGTTTGTCGCGCGTTGTTCGGACATCACTACAGAAACCGATGGGCCTGCGCGGGCTCGGGGACCATGCAGGCCTCGTGCCGTCCGAATAATCGATAGCGGTTGCGCGCGAGCATGCGATACAGCGAATCGCGCAGGGGTCGGGGCAGGATCACGATCAGATGCGCCAGGCGCCAGAGACCGCCCATGCCCGCGAGCACGCGCCGCACCGCGTCGCTGTCGACGGAGACGCGCGCGCCGTCGGCGCGATCGTATTCCAGCAGCAGCAACGACAGCGGATCGTCGGGATCAAGACCGTGGGCACGTAGCAAGGCGCGCCCGCGGTCGCCTTGCATCGAGGCAAACGCATAGCGCCCGGCATGGTCGTGGCGAAGCAGGAAACGTACCCAGCCGCTGCACAGCACGCAGACGCCATCGAACACCAGCACGGCGTGGCAGTCATCCGCGATCTCGCGCCGCACGGCATCGACGCCTGCGAGATCGGCATCGGCCATGCGTTTGATCAGAACCGCGCCTGCGCGACCAGATGCGGCGGCATCCGGCATGGAATCAGTCGACATCGAGTGCGCCCTTGTAATGCACCAGGGGGCCCGCGATCGGCAGTGCGGCGACCACTTCGAAACGATAGCGCCCGCTTTCCGCGGACTCGCGCGCGCGCACTTGTTTGAACCAGGCCACGGGCAATGGGACGCCGATCGCACGCACCGATTCCACGCGCCAGACGATATCGGCGTCTTCGCTATGCAGGCGGAACCCGAAAGTCACCAGTCCGAGGCGTTCGCATAGCATGCCGCGCTTGCACCACAGTCGGGAACGCATCGCATGCGCGCCGACATGGCGCGTCCAGATTTCGCGACCGTCTTCGGCGTGGATCTCGACCTCGATCGGGCCGATCCCCGCTTCCGGCAATCGGGTCGCCCAGGCGCATAATCGCGACAGCAGGCCGCTACCGCGTTGGATTTCGACTTCCCCGCGATATCGGGCTTGCCCCTGGCGCAGATGCAGGCGCCGCACCGATGCCGGCAGCGCATCAAAGACCTCCGCGCCCAGTACGCGACGGAACAAGGCAGGCTCAACGGCGCTCATGTCCTCCCCCTTCTTCGATCCAGGCCACCGTCGCCATCCGCCCGGTGCGCGCATCGCGACGATGCGAGAAGAACCGCTGCGGATCGGAGATCGTGCACAGTCCGCCGCCGAAGATTCGCGTCACGCCGGCATCGGCCAGACGCATGCGCGCCAAGGCGTACAGATCGACCCGCCAGCGCCCGGGACGCGTGCCCCGGAACGCCTTGACTGCGCGAGGGTCCGGATCGGTGAAAGCGTGATAGACCTCTTCGCCGATTTCGTAGGCCAGCGGCCCGGCCGCAGGCCCCAGCCACACGATCACATCGTCCGCAGGCATGCGCATCGCCGCCAAGGCGGACTCGAGCACACCGGCCGCCAATCCGCGCCAACCCGCGTGGGCAACCGCGATGCCGTCGCCGCTTTCGGCCGCGAATACGACCGGCAGACAATCCGCAGTGAGCACGCTCAGCACCACACCCGGCGTCGAGGTCGCCGCGGCATCGGCCACCGGTTCTGACGCATCATCCACAGCCGGAGTTTCGAAGCGAACGACATCGACGCCGTGCACCTGTCTCAGCCAATGCGGCGCGCACGGAAGGCCCGCTTCCACGACGAGCATCGCGCGATTGCGCGCGACCGCCTGCGGGTCGTCGCCGTCGGCTGCAGACCGATTGCCCAGATTGAACGTATCGAACGGCGGCGGCGAAACGCCGCAGCCATGACGCAAGGTGGTGAATGCGCGCACGCCCCGCGGCGCAGGCCAGTCGGCATGCAGTACCAGCGCGCGCGCTGTCATCGCACGCGCGCCTCGGCTTCGCGGCTGTCTTCGCGCAGGCGCGCGATCAGCGCCTGCATATCGGCGGGCATCGGCGCGCTGCAGCGAATGCGCTCGCCGCTCACCGGGTGCGCAAACTCCAGAACCTCGGCATGCAGGGCCTGGCGCTTGAATCCACGCAACGTCTCGATCAGCGCTGTGCTCGCGCCTTTCGGTAGTTTCAATGGCCCGCCATACAGTGGATCACCGACGATCGGATGTTTGATATGCGCCATGTGCACGCGAATCTGATGGGTGCGGCCGGTTTCGAGCCTGCATTCGAGCAGGCTGTGCGCACGGAAGCGTTCGCGCAGACGATAATGCGTGACTGCATCGCGGCCGTCCTCGCGCACGGCCTGACGCAGGCGATCGCGAGGATGCCGGTCGATCGGCGCGTCGACGGTGCCGCCGGAAACCAGAGCTCCGGCAACGACGGCGAGATACTGGCGATGCACGTCGCGGGCGCTCAGGGCGGCGACCAGAGCGGTATGCGCAGGCAGGGTCCGCGCGACGACCATCACCCCCGAAGTATCCTTGTCGAGCCGATGCACGATGCCCGCCCGCGGTAGCGCGGCCAATGCCGGGTCGCGGTGCAACAGGGCGTTGACCAGCGTCCCCGCGGCGTTACCGGCGCCCGGGTGCACGACCAGACCGGCAGGCTTGTTGAGGACGAAGATGTCCGCATCCTCGTGCACGATCTCAAGCGCGATCTCTTCCGGCGCGGACAGGGTCTGCGTCTCCAGGATCGCTCGCAGTTGCACGGCTTCGCCGCCACGGACCGGGTCGCGGGGACGCGCCGGCCGGCCATCGAGCAGCACATCGCCGGTTTTGATCCACGCCGCGAGCCGCGAGCGCGAAAACTCCGGAAACAGTTCGGCGAGCACCGTATCGAAACGATGGCCACAGGCATGGTCCGGTATGCGCGCCATGCGTAATACGGGGTCCGTATCCTGCGCGACGGTATTCACCGGGTCTGGAATTTGCGGCGGGATCGACATGGGCTTGCTTGGCCTCCGGGGGCCGGTTTCGCCCGGTTAAGGGGGCGCGTCGGCGCGGGCTGGTATTATCGTCGGTTCCTGACCGTCCGTCCGGCCCCTCGCGCCGGATTTCCCGCCCGACCTCCCGAGCCAGCAGCCGCATGCATCCCAGCCGTTTCCCGATCTCCTTTTCGCCGCGCTCCGCCTTGCTGCTCGTGCTGGTCGCGGCCTTCGCCACCTCCGGGTGCACTCGGCTCAAGAGCATGTTCAAGGGCGAGAAGCCCGACGAAGCCGTACCGGTGGTGGAGCATTACGAAAAAGGCCATCGTTCGATACGCAACGGCAATTACGACTTGGCGGTGGCGACGTTCAAACGCCTGGTCGCGCAATACCCCTACGGCCCCTACACCGAGCAGGCGCTGATCGAAACCGCTTATTCGCAGTTCAAGATGGGCGCCAACGATGACGCGATCTCGACCATCGACCGCTTCCTGCGGACCTACCCGACCCATCGCAATTCCGCCTACCTCTATTACCTGCGCGGCCTGGTGAACTCCAGCCGCGACACCGTGTTCCTGCAGCGGGTATGGAAACTCGACGCCAGCCGGCGCGATCTGGCGACCCCGCAACAGGGCTACAACGACTTCAAGATCGTCACCGAGCGTTACCCGAATTCACGCTATGCCGCCGACGCCGCCAAGCGCATGCGCGAACTGCGGGATTTGTTCGCCCGCCACGAGATCGAAACGGCGCTCTACTATCTGCAGCGCACGGCCTGGGTCGCTGCGATCGAACGCGCCGAATACATGATGGACACCTATCCCGACAGCATCTACGAGAACGACGGCATCGCAGTGATGGCCGAGGCCTACACGCAGCTGGGCAACACCGCATTGGCCGAGAGCGCCCGTCAGCGTCTGCAACAGAAGGAGCCCGGCCACCCGTGGCTGGCCGGACGTTGGCCGGACTACCCCTCGACTTTCCGCAAACTCAATCCCTTCGCCAGCGAGAAATCGGCGATCGATCTGGACGAGAAAGACTGAGAGCTCCGCTGAGAGAGCCCGCGTAGCGCGCTGGCTGGAGCGGCCGGAAACCGCGAGGCCCCCGCCGCACGTCGAGAGGACACGTACGAGCCGCCTACGGGCGGCTCGCTTTTTTGGCGGTGGACATCCCTTTCGACATATCGCCAACGCAAGCCCTGTTGATCATGCCGCCATCGGTTATGCCTGATATCCACTCGTGATCGGATAGCGTCGCTCGCGTCCGAACGCGCGGCGCGAGACTTTCGGACCCGGCGCCGCCTGATGCCGTTTCCATTCGGCGATCCGCACCAGCTTCAGCACGCGATCGACGGTGACGGCGTCGAAGCCGGCACGCACGATCTCCTCACGCGACTGTTCCTGGTCGACATGACGCATCAGGATGGCATCGAGCACGTCGTAGGGCGGCAGCGAATCCTCGTCTTTCTGATTCTCGCGCAGCTCCGCGGTGGGCGGGCGCGCAATCACCGCGGGCGGAATGACCGGCGCGCCGCCGACGGTATTGCGCCAGCGGCAGAGCGCGAATACTTCGGTCTTGTACAGATCCTTGATCGGCGCGTAACCGCCGCACATGTCGCCATAGATCGTCGCGTAGCCGACCGCGTATTCGCTCTTGTTGCCTGTGGTCAGCAGCAGCCCGCCGAATTTGTTGGCCAGGGCCATCAGCATGGCGCCGCGCGCGCGCGACTGCAGATTCTCTTCGGTCACGTCGACGGCCTTCCCGGCGAACGCGTCCGCGAGCGCGTCGAGATAGCCCTGGAAGGGTTTTTCGATCGGCGCCGTCAGCATCTTCACGCCCATCGCGCGGCATTGCTCGTCGGCGAGATCATTGGAGAGTTCCGCGGTGTAGCGCGATGGCAACCGCACCGCAGTGACGTTGTCCGCGCCCAGGGCGTCGACCGCCAAGGCCAGCACCATCGAAGAATCGATACCGCCCGACAGTCCGAGCCAGGTCTTCGCGAATCCATTCTTTCGGCAATAATCGCGGATGCCGCGCACGATCGCCCGCCAAGCCAGCGCGTCGCGACTCTCGTCGCCGTCGTCGACCCATTGCACCGGCAGGAACTTGCGCGTTTGCGCGTCGTAATCCACCACCAGCCACTGGTCGGTGAAGGCCGCGGCCGCCGGATGCACGCTGCCGTCGGCGTCGGCGACCACCGAAGCGCCGTCGAACACCAATGCATCCTGCCCGCCGACCACGTTGAGATAGGCGATCGCCGCGCCGCGACCGTCGACCAGCATTTCCTGGGTGCGTTGCGCCAACAGGGCATCGCGCTGCGCATGTTTGTCGCGCTCGAACGGCGAGGCGTTCGGCACCAGCACCAGCTGCGCACCCTTGCCCACGGTGGAGGCGATCGGCTCGGGGAACCACAGGTCCTCGCAGATCAACAGCCCCACCTGCACCCCGCCCACCTCGAACACGCAGTCCTCGCGGTCGGGATCGACGTCGAAATAGCGGCGCTCGTCGAACACCGCGTAGTTCGGCAGCTCGCGCTTGCGGTAGGTGGCGGCGACCGCGCCGTCACGCAGCACGCTGGCGGCGTTGTAGACCACCGCGCCGGCGCTCTGAGGCCAGCCCACCACCGCGACGATACCCTGCACCTGCGCGGCGATGTGGGCGATCGCCTGCTCGCACCCGCGCAGGAACGACGGGCGCAGCAGCAGGTCTTCCGGCGGATAGCCGCTGACCGCCAGTTCGGGGAACAGCACCACGTCGGCGCCGTACTC